>PPEA01000300.1 GCA_002967005.1 Mycobacterium talmoniae | reverse complement strand
GATCGCGGTCACCGTCGCCACCGACGCGCAGCGGCACGCGCTGGCCGAGCTGCTGCGGGCCGCCGGACTGGAGCGAGGACGCGCTCGCGGACTGGCTCGCCGACCGGCCACTAGATAGCGCGGTGGCCCAACTCGCCGCGGCCGGTGTGCCCGCCGCGCCGGTGGTGTCCCCGTCGGTGGTGACCGAGAATCCCCAGCTGCGCGAGCGCGGATTCTTTGAGGAGTTGCGGCATCCGCGCACCGGCGCCGGGCTGTATCCGTGTCCGCCGTTCGCACGCCTTCGCGGCCAGGATCGCTGGCTGCAGCGGCCACCGCCGACCCTGGGCGAGCACAACGGCGAGGTGCTGCGCGAGTTGTGCGCGGTGACCGACGCGGAGCTGGCCCGGCTCGCGGCCGCCGGGGTGATCGGAACCCGACCCAAGGGGCTCTAACGCGCGCGCACCGCGATGGGCATGGCGTCGTAGATGGACATGTTGGTGGTCAGGTTGGGATAAGCGACGGTGGCCGGGCCGAGGGTGATGTCGTCGCCGCGCAGCAGCAGTTCGTCGAGCACCGCGTGGATCTCCGCGCGCGCCAGCATCGCGCCCAGGCAGTGGTGCGGCCCGCCGCCGCCGAAGGCGACGTGCGGGTTGGGGTCGCGGCCGATGTCGAAGGTGAACGGATCGTCGAACACCTCCTCGTCCCGGTTGGCCGAGCGCAGCATCGACACCACCCGGTCGCCCTTGGGGATGTGCTGGCCGTCGATCTCGAGATCGACCTTGGCGCTGCGGGTCCAATACGCCACCGGGGTCGTCCAGCGCAGCACCTCCTCGACCGCGCTGGACCGCACCGCTTCCTCGTCGCGGTACCGGCCGATCTGTTCGGGGTTGGCCACGAAGGCCTGCAGCCCGCCTGCCAGCGCGTTTTTGGTGGTGTCGCTGCCGGCGAACGCCAGCACGAAGAAAAAGATCTCCAACTCCCCGTCGGGCAGGGCGAACTGCTCCCCGTCGTCGCCGGTGATCACCGCGGACGCCAGTGTGCTCCAGATGTCGTCGGCGGGTTCGCGGCGCTTTTGGGCGGTGAGTTCCATCGCGTAGCCGAAGATGGTGCCGTACAGCTCGAGTTCGTCCTGTTCGCTGAGTCGCGCGTTGGGTGAGCGGGCGGTCAGGATCCGGTCGAAGGCGGTGAAAATCCGCGGCCGATCCTGCTCCGGCATGCCGAGGATGTCGCCGATGACGGTCATCGGCAGCGCGTCGGCCACATCGGCGATCCAGTCCCCACCGCCGCCGGCCAGCAGCCCGTCGACCATCCGCGCCGCCCGAGTCCGGATGCCGTCCTCCAGCCGGGCGATGGCCCGCGGGGTGAACGCGTTGGCGATCAGCCTGCGGCGTTTGCTGAGCTGCGGCGGGTCCATGTTGATGATGGTCGGATACGACGAGAAGGTACCGATGGGTTGGATCAGGGGGCCGTCTTGGGCGGTGAACGAGTCGGCGTCGCGGTGGATGCGCACGGCGTGCCGGTGTTTGGTGGTCATCCAGAAATCGCGCTGGACGCCCATCTTGGCGACCCCGGGTGTGTGCTCGTGCCGGAACAGTGGCCGGGCGCGCCGCAGCTCGGTGAAGAGGTCATCGGGAAAGCCGTTGCGCCACAGCGAGACGTCAGATAGATCGAGATCGGCGGTGGTCATCCTTGGCGGCCTCGCAGCGGGTTCACTTTGGACAGCTTGCCCGATGATTGACGTTCAATCTCTAAAATAGTAACAATAAGCGGGGAACGGAGAGATTCGTGACACAGACGGTTTCGGACTCAGATCCCTCGGAGCGCGAGTTCGGTCCGAGCGGCATCGGGCTATCCACCTACCGGTTCCCGACCGGGTGGTTCATCGTCGGCTTCGCCTCGGACCTCGAGGTCGCCGAGGTCAAGCGGGTGCACTACTTCGGTGAGGAACTGGTGCTGTTTCGCACCATCTCCGGGCAGGTGCATGCGCTGGACGCCTACTGCCAGCATCTGGGCGCCAATATGGGGGTGGGCGGCACCGTGGACGGCGAGCACATCGTCTGCCCCTGGCACGGCTGGCATTGGCGCGGCGACGGCGGCAACGCGCTGATCCCGTACAGCAAAATCGGCTGCAAACCCAACGTGCACATCCGCAGCTACCCGGTCCTGGAGTGGTACGGGTTCATCCTGGTCTGGCATGAGCGGCACGGGCGGGCGCCGTACTGGCAGCCGCCGGTGCTGCCGGAACTGGAGACCGGCGAGTACTACCCGCTGCATCCACACACCCGGATGGTGAATCGGGTCAAGGTGCACGCCCAGATGATCATCGAGAACGCCGCCGACCCGTACCACGTGCAATACGTGCACAAGGCCGCCAACCCCGCGCACACCGCGTCGTTCGAGGTGTCCGGCTATCACCTGCACGCCACCGTCAACGCCAATTTTGGCGGCGGCCGCGCGCAAACCTGGCTGACCCCGCACGGCCCGGTCGACGCCAAGATCATCTACGACAACTACTCGCTGGGTTTGGGCCTGGTGCGGTTCCCCAGCGATCTGGTGGCCACCCTGCAGGTGACCGGGCAGACCCCGGTCGACGAGGACTACACCGATTACTTCTACACCCAGGCCTCGGTGCGTGAACCCGGCGACACCGGTGATGCGCCGACCGGGCGCGCCGCCCGATTCCTGGCGCTGCAGCAAGAAGTCATCAAACAGGACTTCTTCACCTGGGAGAACATGAAGTACCTGGAGAAGCCGAACCTGGCGCCCGAAGAGGCGCGCGACTATGCGGCGCTGCGCCGCTGGGCGCACCGCTTCTACCCGGGGGAGCAGCCCGCCGCCGACGACTTCGGCTACACGCCCGACGGGCAGCCCGATCCGGTGGCCTCGGGCGCCTGATGCGCGGGGGGCCGGCGGCATTGGGGGTGGAGGACTTCACCGTGCCGGCGGTGCTGGATTGTCGCGCCGAGCAGTTCGGTGATCGGGTGATGATGGTGATCGCCGGTGAGCGCGTGACGTTCGAGCAGATGCGTGAGCGGTCCTGCGCGGCGGCGAATGCGTTGCTGGACTTGGGAATCAGCCGCGGCGACCGTGTGGCGTTGTTCACCGCCACCCGTCCGGAATGGGTCTACTTCTGGCTGGGCGCGGCGCGGATCGGCGCGGTGAGCGCGGCGGTGAACGCCGCCTCGCGGGGCGAGTTTTTGCGGCATGCGTTGGCGGTGTCGCGGGCCAAGGTGGTGATCGCCGATGCCGAGCGGCTGCCGCGCGTCGCGGAGATCCGCGACCGGGTGCCGACGCTGACCGAGGTCGTGCTCTGCGGCGATTTGCTTGCCGCGGCAGCGGACGGCCGGTGGCGGGCGAGGCGGCCGCGGCCGGGGAGGTGGGCGTGCTGTTTTTCACCTCGGGCACCACCGGGGCGTCCAAAGCCGTTGCCACCAGCTGGCACTACCTGTTCTCGACGGCCGCCACCGTGGCGTCGGCGTGGGGGTTCGGTGCCGGTGAGACGGTGTGGACGGCGATGCCGCTGTTTCATCTCAGCGCCGCGCCCACCGTGTTGGCGCCGATGCTGGTCGGCGGCACCACGGTGCTGGCCGAGGCCTTCCATCCCACCGAGGTCTGGGATGAGATCCGTGCCTGCGGCGCCGTGGGTTTCGCCGGTGCCGGGGCCACGGTGTCGATGCTGCTGAACCTGGGTGATCGCTCGGCGCCGTTGCGGTTCCTTTCCGCCGCGCCGATTGCCGCGTCTGACTACCGGGTGATCGAGGAGCGGTACGGCTGCCGCGTGGTCACCATGTACGGGCTGACCGAGGCGTTCCCCATCACCGTCTGCGGCATCGACGACGACGGGGTGCCGGGCGCGTCGGGCCGACCCACCGGCAACTTCGAGGTGCGCATCCTCGACCCCGGCGGCGACCCGCTGCCCGTCGGGCGGGTCGGTGAGATCGCTTGCCGCCCTCGGTATCAGCACGTGATGAGCGAGGGCTACCTGGGGCAGGACGGCCGCGTCGTCGCGCACCCGGAGTGGTTTCGCACCGGGGACCTGGGTGTGCTGGACGAGGCGGGGACCCTGACCTATGTGGATCGGGTCAAGGACTGCCTGCGCCGACGCGGGGAGAACATTTCCTCGATCGAGGTGGAGACCGCGGTGCTGACCCATCCCGCGGTGGCCGAGGCCGCGGTAGTCGGGGTGCCCAGCGAGTTGGGCGAGGACGACATCCTGCTGGTCGCGCGGCCCTCGGCCGCCCTGGATTACGCTGAACTGCTGGACTTCTGCGCCGAGCGGATGCCGTACTTCTGCGTGCCGCGCTACGTCGACATCGTCGACGAGATCCCGAAAACCGTCATCGGCCGGGTGCGCAAAGACCTGCTGCGGGCCCGCGGTGTCGGCCCGGGCACCTGGGATCGCGAACGCCACGGGTACCGCCTGAACCGTTGAGAGGGAGACACGCCGGATGACCCTGACCTACCAGCAGCAGCATCTGCTCGACGCGGCGACCGGGCGCGACGCCATCTTGAACCTCACCGCCCGACACAATCGGTACTACTCCGACGGCGACCGCAACGGTTGGATCGCCACCTTCCGGCACACCGGCGCCCGCTTCACCCAGGACACCGAAGTCTTCACCGACCTGCACGCGGCGTTCGACGGCGGCGGCGGACAACGGCTGATCACCGTCGACCACGACATCACCGTCGACGGGATCAACGCCACCCAGCGGTGTGTGGCAATCTTGTACGCCCTGGATAACCGGGGCATGAGCACGTTACGGGCCACCGGCACCTACCGCGACACGCTCATCTACGAGCGGGGCGGTTGGTACTTCACTACCCGTGAGCTGCACTGGGATGCGGCGCCGATTTGATGGAGCTGGCGTTCGGCAGCTACGACGAGGCGGTGCGCATGGTGGGCGTGGCGTCTGAGCCACGCACCGCGGGAACGGTGGTCAGCGCGGCACGCATCCAGCTGTTCGCCGCGCTGGTCCGCGATGGCAACCCGGCCTACTGGGACGCCTCGTTCGCGGCGGAGGCTTGGGGTGGTCTGTTGGCGCCGCCGGCGCTGCTGATGGGCTGGCTGATTCCGCCGCCCTGGCGGCCTGGCGCGGGGGAGCGTCCGGTGTCGATGGCGCTGCGGGTGCCGCTGCCGGGGACGACGTTCATCAACGCCGCCAACGACGCCGAGTTTCTGCAGCCCATCGTCGAGGGGGATCGGCTCACGCTGGTCGAAGAGGTGGTGTCGGTGTCCCCGGAAAAGCGGACCCGGCTCGGGGTCGGCCATTTCGTCGAGACGCTGGACACCTTCCGCCGCCAGGACGGTGTGGTGGTGGCCCGCAACCGAAACACCTTGTTCCGCTACACGCCCGAGGCGGGCCCGTGATCGTGGACTGGGGGCGGCTTAGCGTCCCGACGGATCTGCCCGAGGTTCGCGACGAGGTCGACCACTCGCGGGTGGTGCTGGGCGCCGCGGCCACATGGGATTTCTTTCCTGGACACTTCGACCCCGGCTACGCCGAAAGCCAGGGCCATCCCACGATTTTCGTCAACACCATGCATCTGGCCGGGTTCGCCGACCGGATCGCGACCGACTGGGCGGGCCCTTACGGACGGGTAGTGCGCCGCAAGATGCGGCTGGTCGGCCCGATCTACGCCGGCGACACCATGGTGGGCCGAGGCCGGGTGGTGGATAAGCGCTGCGACACCAGCGTCGACCCGCCGCGCTATCTGGTGGAGCTGCGGATCGAGGTGACCAACCAGCGCGGTGAACTGTGCTGCCCGGTGGAGTTGACGCTGGAGGTGCCGCCGTGACGGTCGACGGCGTCGGCGAATTGCACTTGGCGGTGTGTCGACGATTCGGCGAGGCGGTTCGCGCGGCGGAAGGCCGCTGGGAGCGTCGCTCACCGTGCGAGGACTGGGATGCGCGGGGAGTGCTGGAGCACGTCATTGGCTTTCACGACGTGCTGCTGTTGCGGCGGTTGGGGCTCAAGCCCGACCGGCCCCGCGATGATCCGCAGGAACGGTGGGCGTCGACGTACGAGGGGTTGGAGCGCGCGGTTGAGGCCGGTCTGCCATCGGATGCGCGCGCGTTGCTGCCGAAACTGACCCGCGATGTGCTGGTGCATACCTGGGATCTGGCCCGTGCGGTCGGTGCCGATGACCGGCTCGATGCGCGGTGGTGCGAACACTTTTACCTGGAGTCGCTGGCCGATCCGGCGGTGTTGAGCGCATCGGGCATGTTCAAAGCCCCGGTCGTGGTGGACGAGCAGGCCGACATGCAGTCGCGGCTGCTGGCCCGACTCGGTCGTGATCCGAACTGGCGCTAGAAGGGTGGCGGCTCGTTGCGCTCGGCGATGTGGGCGGCGTTGAGTGCGCGCTCGGCCCTGATCCGGCGGCTGCGGTCCTGGGCGCGGGTACGTTTTCGCAGCGGCATCGCGAGTCCGCGGCAGTATCCAGTATCCGGTTGCGTCGGTGGGGGAGTGGGTAGTTCACCGGTCGGTGTGCACAGCCTCGGGAACAAGAGGCGGCTGCCCGGATAGGTGGTGTAGGTTTGGCCACTGGGCGAGGTCCACACGACGCTGCCGTCGGGGTACTGCCGGTCGCGCCAGCCGGCCCAAAAAGTCTTGAGCAAGTGGTGTTTTCGGCATAGTGCCTTGAGATTGGATGGGTGGGTCAGGCCGCCGAGGTCATACGGGATCGTATGGTCAAGATCGCAAAACTCGGCCGGCCGGTCACAGCCAGGGAACCGGCACGTTAAATCCCGGCAGCGGATGAAGTCGGCTAGCGCGGTCGACGGCCGGTAGCCGGATTCGGGTGGGCTGTCCGGGTCGGGGATACGCAGTGGCCGGACCGTGGCGCCGTTGCGGATCATCTCGGCCAGCAGCGGTGCGGGCATCATGGTTTCGCCGAGAATCAGTGCCGGCGGCGATTTGACGGCCGGGGGATCCGGCTCGGGGTCCGGGGCCAGCGCCTCGGCCAGCGTCATGTCGGGGGTGATGGGTCGTGACGGCGGCCCCTCGCCGCTGTTGTACGGGTCCACGGGGGTCTCCAGCGCCGCCTCCTCGGCGAGGACGTGGACCAGCACATTGCTGGTGGGGGAGGAATCCCCGGCGGCCATCGGGCACTCGGCATTACCGCAGCCGCACACCAGCCGGTCACCGCCGGCCGCCAGCACGCCTAGCGCGTCAGCACGACGTTGGGCGATGGTGCGGGGGTCGTCGTCGCAGACCTCGTGGGCCATCTGCATCAGCCGCCGGTCCAGCACGGTCGCGTCGTGCGCGTAGAGATTGCCCCAGATCGGGGTGACGCCGTCTCGGGTGTTGTTGTTGTCGACCACCACGTCGCGGCTCCGCGCGTACGCGCGGGCGTGGCGCAGCGCGCCCGGATCGTATTGGTCGATGATTGCGTCAATCGCCTGGGCGGTTTTGTTCGCGGATAGTGGTCCGTAGCGCACGGCATCGCGGGCCAGTGATTTGTCGACCAACGCCAAGGCCTCATCGTCCTTGATCAGCTGGGTGTGCCAGGCGATGGTGGAGACCAGCTTGGTGCTGAGCATCCCCTCGGCGAAGGCTTCAGCGACCCGGGGCAGTCGGTCGCGCAATGCCGTGGCCAGGTACATCTGGCCGGAAGCCTTGCCGTGGCTCAAGTTCAGTGCGGCCGCCACCTCGGCCGCGGCGGCATCCCAGTCGTCGCACGCCCACGCGGAGTGGCCGGCGTTGTCGGTGCGGCGGTGTACTAATTCGGCTATGGCGGCCAGTCGGCGTGCCGAGGCGGCGGCCTCGATTCGGTCCCATCCGGTGATCGACACGGCGAGCATCGTGTCGTCGGCGTCGGCCAACTCGTCGAGATCCGGAATGCCTACATCGAACATACTTTCGATTATAGCGAGGTGGTGTGACACGCGCCACTGCCCACGGAGGTCAACGGACGAAATTGTGGATGAAGCGCCAACTGTGGATAACCGTCCGGGCGCGGTCGAGGGTGGTGCCGGACCCGACCCCGTGGTTGCGCGGGCGTGACGCACGAAATGTGGCCCAAAGGCAGGTTGCCGCAACGGGTTCGGAGAGATCGCCGGCTAACGGTAGCCTAACGTCGATGAGTGGACTGTCCCGGCGGCAGCTGTTGCTCGGCGGCGCCACGCTGGCCGGGCTGGCCGCGTGCGCCGAGCCGATACCACCGGTCGAGGACCTGGAACGGCGCCGCCACGCGACGATCGGCGTGTTCGCGGTCAATCTGAGCTCCGGCCGCTCGGTGGCGCACCGCGCCGGAGAACCGTTCGCGATGTGCTCCACGTTCAAGGTCTACGCCGTCGCGCGCATTCTGCAGCTGGCGCATCACGGGGAGCTGAGGCTGGACCACGCGGTACGTGTCGACCCAACCGCCATCGTGGCCAACTCGCCGCGGACACAACCCCGGGCCGGCGGCGACATGACGATCGATGAGCTGTGCCGGGCGGCGCTGCAGCGCAGCGACAACACCGCGGCGAACTTGTTGCTCACGATCATTGGTGGACCACCCGCCGTCACCGCATTCGCCCGCAGCATCGGCGACCAGCGGTCGCGACTGGACCGCTGGGAGACCGACCTGAATGCGGCGCTCCCCGGTGATCCCCGCGACACCAGTACCCCCGAGGCGCTCGGCGGCGGCTATCGCGCGCTTCTCGTCGGCGACGCGCTGGCGCCCGAGCACCGCCAGTTGCTCAACAACTGGATGCGCGCCAATGAGACGTCGTCCATGCGGGCGGGGCTGCCGCCCGGGTGGACCACCGCCGACAAGACCGGCTCAGGAGACTACGGCAGCACCAACGACATAGGCATCGCCTTTGGCCCGGAAGGTCAGCGGGTGCTGTTGGCGATGATGATGCGGTCACAAACCGATGACCCGAACGCGATGAGCCTGCGACCCCTCATCGGCGAGCTGACCACCCTGGTCCTGCCGGCGTTGGCTGACCCGCACTAGGCCGCGCCCAGCGGCGGCATCGCGCCCTTGGCCACCACCGCCTGCAACTCCACGTATTCGGCCAGCCCCTCGGCGCCGAATTCGCGGCCGATCCCGGATTGCTTGAAGCCGCCGAACGGGGTGCTGATGTCGAGGTTGTACATGTTGACGCCGTAGGTGCCGGCCCGCACCGCCGAGGCGACCTCCAGGCCGTGCGCGACGTCGTCGGTCCACACCGACCCGGCCAGCCCGTAGTCGCTGTCGTTGGCGATGCGCACCGCGTCGGCCTCGTCGGTGTAGCGCAGCACCGTGAGCACCGGCCCGAAGATCTCCTCCCGGGCGATGCGCATGTCGTTGCGGGCATTGGCGAACAGGGTGGGTCGCACATACCAGCCGCGGTCGGCGGGGGCGTCGTCGCCGCCCACCACGATGCGCGCCCCCTCGTCGGCCCCGGACCGGATATAGCCCTGCACCCGGTGCTGCTGGCGCTGCGCGACCAGCGGGCCGACGTCGGTGGCCTCGTCGGTCGGGTCACCGACCTGCAGGCCCGACATCATCTCCGCGAGCGCGTCGACGACCTCGTCGTGCCGGCGGTCGCTGACCAGGATCCGGGTTTGCGCCACGCAGGCCTGCCCGTTGTTCATCAGCCCGGCGTTCTTCAACGCGCCGACGGTGCGACCCACGTCGCGTCGTCGAGGATGATCGCCGCCGACTTGCCACCCAACTCCAAGCTCACCCGTTTGAGTTGCTCACCGCAGATCGCCGCGATCCGCCGGCCGCGGCCGACGACCCGGTGAACGCGATCTTGTCCACCCCCGGATGGCGCACCAGGTGTTCGCCGACGTCGCGGCCGCCGGGCAGGATGGACACCACCCCTTCGGGCAGCTCGATCTCCTCCAGCATCTCGGCCAACCACAGTGCGTCCAAAGGGGTTTCGGGTGCGGGCTTGACGACGATGGTGCAGCCGGCGATCAGGGCGGGGATCAGCTTCGGCATGATGACGAACTGCGGGACGTTCCACGGCACGATCGCGCCGACCACCCCGACCGGGGCCCGGCGCAGCTGGACCTCACCGAGCACCCCCTGGCGGCGCTCCAGCCACGGAAACTCGCGGCCCACCGCCAACCCCAGGTGCATCATCGCGGCCGCGCCGTTGGCCTGCCCCTGCCGGGAAAAGCGCCGCGGGGAGCCCATCTCGTCGGTGATCAGGTCCGCCATCTCCTCGACGTGCCGGGCATACACCGCCGCCAGCTGTTCGACCTTCGCCATCCGCTCCGCCGGGCTCAGCCGCGGCCACGGGCCGTGGTCGAAGGCCTGCCGGGCGGCCGCCACCGCCTTATCGACGTCCTCGGGCACCGCCTCGGGGACCTCGCCGATCGGCTCTTCGGTATGTGGGGAGATCACCGCCAGCCGTCGGTCGGAAGCCGGACGCTGCCAGCGGCCGGCGATGAAGAGATCGTCATACGAACGATGATCGAGGCTTTGCGTCATCGGGCACCGCCTTGTGCAGGGCGCAGGGAAATTTCGCTATTGCCGCTAACATAGCAAAAAAACCGACCGGGAAGGCCGACGTTGAGCGACGAACTTGTGGTAACCGCCGATGGCGGCGTGCGGACCGTGACACTGAACCGACCGCAGGCCAAGAACGTCATCGACGCCGCCCTGCACCACCGGCTGCTCGACGTCTGGCATGACCTGGACCGCGACCCGGACGCGCGCTGCGTGATCCTCACCGGTGCGGGCCAAACCTTCAGCGGGGGAGGCGACTTCGCGTTCCTCAAGGCCCAGCACCAGTCGCTGGATCTGCGGTATGCGGTGTCCCACCAGGCGGGCGGCATCCTCAACGCGATGATCAACTTCCGGCTGCCGGTGGTGGCGGCCGTCAACGGCCCGGCGGTCGGGCTGGGCGCCTCGCTGGCGCTGTGCTGTGACCTGGTGCTGATGTCCGAGGGCAGCTATCTGTGCGACCCGCACGTGTCGATCGGGCTGACCGCCGGCGACGGCGGGGCGCTGCTGTGGCCGTACATGATGAGCATGATCCGGGCCAAGGAATACATCTACACCGGGGCCCGCATCCCCGCCGCCGAGGCGATGGACCTCGGCCTGGCCAACCGGGTGACCACCGCGGACACCCTGATGACCGAGGCCAACGCGCTGGCCGCCAAGCTCGCCGCGCAACCGGCCCGGGCGCTGCAGACCACCAAACGCGCGTTCTCCAAACACATCGCCCAGGCCGCGCTCGCCATCGTCGACTACGGTCTGGCCGCCGAAACGGTGGAATTGGGTGCCGAGGAGCACATCGACAAGGTGCGCGAATTCCTCGGGCCGGACAAGTACGACGCGATCGGCGGGTGACATGCCCGCGGACTGGCGTCGCTACCCGTTCCAGCTCCGTCCCGGCGACGACCGACTGGACTTCCCCGCCGCCGAAGGTAATCACCCCGACCACGAGTCCGATACCTGGTTTCTCGCCGGCCAGCTCACCGCGGCCGCGGCGGGTCGCTCCTTTGCGTTCCTGACCATCGTCAACAAGAACCGCCCCGGCGGCGCGGTGGTCGCCGACTTCTACACGATGGCACTGTTCGACCTCGACACCGGCGAGTACGCCAGCTACACCGACTACGACATGCCGCCGGCCAACGTGGGTGCAGAACCCAAACTGTCTGCCGCCGCCGGGCACCTGGACATCGGCTACCGCAGCAGCGCCGGCGACGTGGTGTGGACGACGTGCCGCGACGGCGACGGAAACCTGCAGCCCTACACCTACCGGGTCAACCTGCTCGGCCGCGATCACGCCGATCGGCCGATGCGCCTCGAGCTGGACGTGTCGCCGACGCGGGCGCCGGTGCCGCTGGGCGCCGCGACGCACCGCGGACGGGTCGGCTGTTTCGGCCAGGACGACACCTACTCCTACTTCCAGACCGCGATGGCGATGACCGGGAGGCTGCGCTGGGGTGACATCGACGAGCGGGTCGACGGTTCCGCCGGCCACGTCGACCGGCAGTGGTTTCCCAAATACGCCGGCGGCGGCGGAACCGGGGGAGATCCGCGGGCCTGGTCGCACGAGTGGCGCACCATCAACCTGGGCAACGGCGTGGACCTGAGCATCTGGCGACAATTCGACCGCACCACAGGTAATGCGCTGAAACCCTTCTCCGGGGCGACCACCAGCTACCCGGACCCGGCTCACCGGCCGGAATGCGTCGAAGACCTCGAGGTCACGGTGCACAGCTATGTCCGATGGCCGGAGGCGGTCCGCCCCCTGGTGCCGCCGCTGGCGACGGCTCGCTACCTGCCGGATCGGCACCGGATCACTTCGGCCGCACTGGAACTGGACCTCACCGGCGAGTCGCTGGTGCCGGCTCCCGCGCACGCCCTGCCCATCGAATACATGGAAGGCCCGTACCGCTATGCCGGCAGCCTGCGCGGCGAACCGGTCAGCGGTTTCGGGTTCTACGAACGTTCGCTGGCGCTGTACCGGGACTGGGAATTGGTCGACGTGCTGGCCGCCGCGGTCGCCGACCTCAAGCCGGTGGCGGTCACGCTGGACCGGGTGCGGTCGCTGCTGGTCGCGGGCCATCGCGCGGAGGTACTCGACACGCTGGAGACCGAAATCCGTCCGGCGGTCGACGCGCTGCCGACGGAGGCCTGCGCAGTGCTCGACGACCTCATCGCCGCTATTCGGCGCGGGATGGAATGAGGCGTCGCAGCGCCGCGTCCCAGGCCAGGTGGCGATGCTGCAGACCGGGTTCGTTGCGACCGAACAGCAGCCGCTCGCGGGCCCCGGATTCCAGATTGGTTTGCAGCGCCGCCACGAGCCGGTAGTCCTCGTCGCGCACGGTGGCGTGCGCATAGTCGAAGACGGCCTGCGCGCCGGCGGCGACGGACTCGTCGGAGACATCCAGCGGGGTCGAATTCTGGTGCACGGTGATCGACCGGCCCGGCCGGTCGGCCGGGTAGATCCGGAACAGCTCGCCGTTGGCGATCGTCACCGACAACACGATGTTGGGGAACAGCGCGTAGATCACCACCATGTACTTGAACGGATCCCAGTCCTCTTCGGGGATGTCCTCGAGTTCCAGAATTCCGTTGAGCGGAAAGACCAATCGGTGATGCGGCCCGAACGCGTCGAACACCGTGCAGTTGCTGCGGGCGATCGTGGCGAAGGTCTGCCGGTGCACAGTGGCGAAGTGGTAGTTCTCCGCGAAGGTGTCGACCGCCAGCTTCCAATTGATCGGGGTGTCGAGCACCTTCTCACCCAGCGGCGACCAGCGCCCGATGCCCCAGGAGTCCAGTTCGTCGGCCAGCTCACCCAGGTGGGCGGCGACATCCAGGCCGGCGGCCGGATCCAGCGCCACCCACAAGAACCCGGCGAACTCCGCGGCCGGCAGCTCGGTCAGCCCGGCCGATTTCACCGCCACCCCGGGGAAGCCCTCCCGGCCCGGGATCGCCACCAGGCGCCCGGTGTTGTCGTAGGTCCAGGCGTGGTAGGGGCAGCTGAACCGCTTGGCGGTGCCGCAGCCGGTCACCACCTGGGACTGCCGGTGCAGGCACACGTTGTCGAACGCCTTCACCGCCCCGTCGGCGGTGCGGGTCAACAGGATTGAGCGACCCATCACCGTTTTGGTGCAGTACGAACCCGGCGTCGGCAGCTCCGAGACGTAGCCGACCAGCTGCGGGCTGGCCAGCAGCATCGCCTGGTCGAGCCGGTGCCGTTCCGGGGAGGTGTAGTCGTCGGCGCCCACGGTGTGCTCGGCCGGGGCCAGGTCGGTCGTCTTATCGCGCGCCAGCTTCAGCGCGCGCCGGGTCAGGTCGACGAGTTGGTCACGCTCCATCCCGCCAGTACACGCCTTATACCGGTTGTAAGGTCAAGGCGTGGCTGAACAGCTGCTGATCGGCGACGTCGCCGCCCTGACCGGGATCGGGTCAGGCAGGATCCGCCACTACGAGAAGATCGGATTGCTGCGGGCGACGCACCTGGCCAACGGCTACCGGGTCTTCGACGTCGAGCAGGTGCTGGACCTGCTGCGCATCGATCTGTTGCGCAGCCTGGGCGTCAGCATCAAAGCGATCCAGCGGGTGCTGGACGGCCCGCCCAGCACGCTGGCCGGCATCCTCGACGAACACCGCAAACTGCTGCTCGCCGAGCGCGACCGGTTGGATCGGTTGGTGGCCGCGATCGACGCCGCCATCGACACCCCCGAGGTTGACATCGACGAGCGGATCCTGTGTCGGCTGGCCACTTCGCATCGGGACAGCATCGGGGTGATCGGGCGGCTCAGCGCCCCGTTGTCTCCTCCGGTCGCCGCGATGTACGCCGAGTTGTTCAACGACTGGGAGCTGCCCGTTCCCGCCTTGTTCGGGCAGATGGTGTTGCCGCCGGCGGCCAGCACCTTGCTGGAGCAGATGGCGACGACGCCGGGTCGCCCGGTGCTGTTCGACCGGCTGCGCCGGCTGGCCGGGGACGTCGTGGCGCTGGACGAAAACGGCGGTGCCGCCCAGGAACTCGCCCACACCTGGATCGAGCAGCAGCTGGCCGATCCGTTGCCCGACGACGTCGTCGAGGTGCTGCGGCGCGTGCAACCGCGGCTGGAACGCGATCCGGTGATCGTGCAGGGATTTCACGCCTGGGCGGCGTCGATCACCCCGGCGGCCGCGGAGTTCATCGACGCGCTGACCGGCGAGGTCACCCGGCGCGGGTTGACCGCGGTCAGCGTCATCGTGTTGCCGACGCCGTCGAAGGTGTCGTGCCGATGACCGCCGACTCCCTGTCGGCGCGGACGGGTGCGCATCGGATGCGCCGGATGTCGGGCCGCGACCCGCAGGAACGGCACCGGGTGGCGTCCCCGTTGGAGCTGCTGTTCGACCTGACCTTCGTCATCGCGTTCGGTGTCGCCGCCTCGGAGTTCAGCCACGCGCTGGCCGCCCACCACCTCGGTGCGGGGCTGGCCGGATTCGGCTTCGCCACCTTCGCGGTGTGCTGGGCGTGGATCAACTTCAGCTGGTTCGCCTCCGCCTACGACACCGACGACTGGGTGTACCGGCTGACCACGATGCTGCAGATGGTCGGCGTGCTGCTGCTGGCGCTGGGCATTCCGCCGGTGTTCTCCTCGATCGCCGACGGCCGCCACGTCGACAATCGGGTGTTGGTCGCCGGCTACGTCGTGATGCGAATTGCCATGGTGGGCCAATGGTTACGCGCCGCCCGGCATGATCCGCAGCGACGGTCGGCGTGCCTGGCCTACGCCGGCGCCATCACCATCGCCCAGATCGGGTGGATCGGCGTCATCATCGCCCACACCTCGGTCGCGGTGACGTTCGCTCTGGTCGCGGTGCTGGCCGCGATCGAGCTGGCCGGTCCGATGGTCGCCGAAAAACGGATCGGCGGCACCCCGTGGCATGCGCACCACATGGCCGAACGCTACGGGCTGCTGACCATCATCGCGCTGGGGGAGGGTGTGGTGGGGGCGGTCGCGTCGCTGTCGGCGGTGGTCGCCGAACACGGCTGGTCGGTCACCACCGTGCTGGTCGCGCTGGCCGGAACCGGGTTGACGTTCGGGATGTGGTGGGTCTACTTCGTTGTGCCGTTCGGCGACCTGTTGCACGCCCATCGCGAGCGGTCGTTCTCCTTCGGTTATCTGCACATCGTGGTGTTCGGTGCGATCGTGGCCACCGGCGCCGGGCTGCACACCGCCGCCGAATACATCGACCACCGCTCGCAGTTGAGTTCGGCGGCGACCGTGCTGGCCGTCGCGGTCCCGGTCGCGGTGTACCTTGTCGCGCTGTTCGCCGTGTACGTGGCGGTGGCGCGGACCTGGGACGGGCTGTACGCGCTGCTGGTGGGCCTGGCCGGGGCGGTGTTGGCCGTGGCGGTATGGCTGGCCGCGGCCGGGGTGTCGATCGGGGTGTGCCTGGTGATCGTCGCGGTCGCACCGACGGTGATCGTGATTGGCTACGAGCTGGCCGGACACCGGCGCACCGCGGCGGTGCTGGCTACGGCTAGGACGCCGACACCCAGGTAAACCCGCTGGGCGTGCTCGCACAGCGCACCGGCATGTTCGTGGTCGAGATCGCGACGGCGCCGACCTCGCTGGCGGTGCAGGCCGACCCGACCGCCGGCCGGTTACCGGTCCACGGGGTGGTGCTGGTCGGCGGCACGGTTGAGGTGATGGTCGGCCGGGTGGATGTCGGGGCGGTCCAGGTGGTCGTGGTCGACGGGGCTTGTTGCGTGGTCTCCACCTGCTCCGGGCTGGTGGTCAGCGTCGCGGTGGTCTCCGGGGCGCGGCGGTCTCCGGCGGCCACCGGCGGGGTGGCGGCTCGGGTGGCTGCGGCGGCGCGGTGATGGTCGAGGACGGCACGTCGAT
>PPEA01000030.1 GCA_002967005.1 Mycobacterium talmoniae | reverse complement strand
CGGGCAGGTGCTGCCGGTGCCCGACGATGTCGAGCTTGCCGACGCCGCCGGCCTGCCGGAGGTGGCCTGCACGGTCTGGTCCAACCTGGTGCTGACCGCGCAGCTGGGCGCCGGCCAGCTGCTGCTGATCCACGGCGGCGCCAGCGGGGTGGGCAGCCACGCCATCCAGGTCGCCCGCGAGTTGGGTGCCCGCGTCGCGGTCACCGCCGGAACCCCGGCCAAGCTGGATCTGTGCCGGCAGCTGGGGGCCGAGGTCACCATCGCCTACCGCGACGAGGACTTCGTCGCACGGATCCAGGACGTCACCGACGGCGCGGGCGCCGACGTGATCCTGGACATCATGGGCGCGGCCTATCTGGACCGCAATATCGACGCCCTGGCCGCCGACGGGCAGCTGGTGGTCATCGGGATGCAGGGCGGGGTGAAGGGCGAACTCAATCTGGGCAAGCTGATCGGCAAACGGGCCCGGGTGATCGGCACCGCGCTGCGCGGCCGCCCGGTGACCGGCCCGCACGGCAAGGCGCGATCGTGGCGGCGGTGACGGCGTCGGCGTGGCCGATGATCGCCGACGGGCGGGTCCGGCCGGTCATCGGCGCACGGCTCCCCATCGAGCAGGCCGCCGAGGCCCATCAGCTGCTGTCCGCGGGGCAGGTGGCCGGCAAGATCGTGTTGACGGTGGGCGGTCCCTGAGCGCGAGCGTGCGCAAAATGCCAGGTAAACCGGGGCGCGGGCGTACATTTGTGCACGCTCGCGAGGAAGATAAACCCTAGCCCAGCGAGGCCAGGGCGCGCACCAGCTGGTCCACCTCGGCCGTCGTCGAATAGTGACCCAGCCCGACGGTGACCGCGCCGCCGACGTCGTTGACCCCGATCACGTCGAGCACCCGGGAGGTGGCGTTGGAAATCGCCAGGATGCCGTTGTCGGCCAGCCGCTGCACCACCCGCTCGGCCGGCACCTCGTGCACGGCGAAACTCACCACCGGGATGTGCACCTCCGGCCGGCCGATCACCATCACCAGCGGCAAGGACCGCAACGAGGTCATCAGGTAGTCGAACACCCGGCTCATGTGCGACGCGGCCGACTGCATCGAGACGGACAGCCGTTCCCGGCGGGTCCCGCGGGCGGACTCGTCGAGCGAGGCGAGGTATTCGATGCTGGCCACCACCCCGGCGAGCAGACCGAACTGGTGCAGCCCCACCTCCAGCCGGGCGGGGCCGGCGGCCTGCGGATCCGTCGACACCGACGCGAACGAGTCGATCAACGCCGGGTCGCGGAACACCAACGCCCCGATCGGCGGCCCACCCCAACTGACCGCGTTCACGGCCACCACGTCGGCGTCGACCTCCTCGATGTCGATCAGCCGGTATGGCGCCGCCGCGGAATGGTCGACGATCGCCAACCCGCCTGCCTCGTGGATCAATTTGGTCACCGCACGCAGATCGGTGACCGTCCCCAGCGTTCCCGACGCCGAGGTGATGGCCACCAGGCGGGTTGGTTTGCTGATCAGGGTCTCCCACTGCCAGGTGGGCAGCTCGCCGGTCTCGATATCCACCTCGGCCCACTTGACCTTGGCGCCATAGCGGTTTGCTGCGCGCAGCCAGGGGGCGATGTTCGCCTCGTCGTCAAGCCGGGTGACGACGATTTCGTAGCCCAGACCCGCGCGCGACGACGACGCGTCGGCGAGCGAAGACAGCAAAACCGCGCGGTCGGCACCCAGCACCACGCCACGCGGATCGGCGTTGACCAGATCGGCCACCGCGTGCCGGGCGGCGTCCAACACCGCAGCGCTGCGCCGCGCCGACGGGTGTGGGCCGACGCTGGTCGGGGTCGACCTACGAAACGCAGTCGACACCGTGGTCGCGACAGAGTCGGGAATCAGCATCCCGGAGGGCGCATCGAAATGCACCCATCCGTCGCCGAGGGTCGGGTGCAGACCACGCACCCGGGCGACGTCGTAGACCATGGCAGCCACCTTAGAGCTTCCGCATGTTACGCAAACCGTGACGGTAGCGGGGCGCCCGGAAACGTCCCCGCCATCCCGAGCCAGGTCACCCGGGCAGACATACTAGACCAGTGGGACTGGGCTTCGGAGTGGTAATCGCTTTGCTGTTGCAGATCGTGCCAGGAACGATCGTGGCGAGGATCTCGCGGCTAACGTGGCCGGTGGCGATCGCTGTTGGCCCGGCGCTTACCTACGGTGTCGTCGCGGTGACCATTGTTCCGCTCGGGGCGATCGGAATCCCTTGGAACGCATGGACAGCGCTGGCCGCTCTGGTGGTGATCGCCGCGCTGGCGGCGGGGCTGCGGGTGTTGCTGGCGCGCTACCGGGACACCCAGGCCGAGGTGCTGGCGCCCGGCCGGGGTCCGGCGGCCGTGGTGGCGGCGGGCGTGCTGCTCGGCGCGGTGTTGATCGGGTACGCGGCGCTGCGCGGCATGCCGCACTGGCAAACCATCCCCAGCACCTGGGACGCGGTGTGGCACGCCAACACCGTCCAGTTCATCCTGGACACCGGGCAAGCGTCGCCGACCCACATGGGTGAGCTACGCAACGTCGAAACCCACGCGCTGCTGTACTACCCGTCCACCTTCCACGCGCTGACCGCGGTGTTCTGCCAACTGACCGGCGCCGCGTCGACCACCGGCTACACGCTGAACTCGCTGGCCGCGGCGACCTGGTTGTTTCCGGTCAGCGCCGCGGTCCTGACCTGGCGGCTGCTGCGCGGCCGGGCCACCTCCCCCCGCAGCCACCTGGCGCGTCGCGGCGCGGCGGCCACCGCGGCGGTGCTGGCTGCGTCGTTCACCGCGGTGCCCTACGTCGAGTTCGGCACCGCCGCGATGCCCAACCTGGTCGCCTACGGGCTCGCCGTGCCGGCGTTTGCGCTGATCACCTCCACGCCCGGGCACCGCGACCGCATCCCGGTCGCGGTGTTGGCGCTGGTGGGGGTGTTCTCGGTGCACATCAGCGGCGGGGTCATCGTGGTCTTGTTCACGCTGGCCTGGTGGCTGCTCGACGCGCTGTGGCGCCCGGTGCGCGGCCGGCTCGTCGACCTGGTGACGCTGGCGAGCGTCGCGGTGGTCACGGGGCTGGTGCTGTTACCGCAGTTCCTGTGCGTCAAACAGCAAGAGGACATCATCGCCGGGCATTCCTTCTTGACCTACCTCAGCAAGAAGCGCGGGTTGTTCGATGCGGTGTTCCAGCACTCCCGCCACCTCAACGACTTCCCGGTGCAGTACGCCCTGATCGGGCTGGCCGCCGTCGGGGGCCTGGTCTTGCTGGTCAAGCGGATCTGGTGGCCGCTGGCCCTGTGGGCGTCGTTGATCGTGGTCAACGTGGACGCCGGGACGCCGTTAGGCGGTCCGGTGGGCGCGGCGGCGGGCAGCGTGGGCGAACTGTTCTACAACGATCCGCGCCGGATCGCGGCGGTGACCACGTTGCTGTTGGCGCCGATGGCCGGGATCGGGTTGTGCACGCTGGTCGGGTTGGCGGTGATGGCCGCCCGGCGACTGGCCGACCGGTGGACGACGTCGCCGGCACCGGCCTGGTCGGCGGCCACCGCGGTGCTGCTGGTCGTGGTCACCGCCGGGCTGGCCTGGTATTACCTGCCGCGGCACCGCTTCTTGCTGGGCGACAAGTACGACTCGGTGATGATCGACCAGAAGGACCTGGATGCGTTCGCCTGCCTGGCCACCCTGCCCGGCGCCCACGACACCCTGATCGGCAACGCCAACACCGACGGCACCGCCTGGATGTACGCGGTGGCCGACCTGCACCCGCTGTGGACGCATTACGACTACCCGATGCAGCAAGGACCGGGGTATTACCGCTTCATCTTTTGGGTACACGCCGACGACGCGGACACCGACCCGCAAGTCGCCGAGGCGGTGCGCGCGCTGAACATCCGCTACGTCTTGGTCAGTAGCCCGGTGGTCCGGGGCTTTGCCCTGCCCGACGGGCTAGTGTCACTAGACGCGTCCAAGTCGTGGGCGAAGATCTACGACAACGGTGGGGCCCGCATCTACGAATGGCACGGGCACGACACCGCGGCGAACTGCGCCGACAAGCGATAGAGAGGGTGAGTCCATGAGCACCGACGACGATGGCATCGAGATCATCGGCGGCGCTGACCCGCGGATGCTGGCGGCGGCCCAGGCGGACGACGACTCCGAGGACCGGTCGCTGACCGACCTGGTCGAACAGCCCGCCAAGGTGATGCGGATCGGCACCATGATCAAGCAACTGCTCGAAGAGGTGCGCGCGGCACCGCTCGATGAGGCCAGCCGCAACCGCCTGCGGGAGGTGCACGCCACCAGCATCCGGGAGCTCGAAGACGGGCTGGCGCCCGAGCTGCGCGAGGAACTGGACCGGCTCACGCTGCCGTTCAGCGAGGACTCGGTGCCCTCGGACGCCGAGCTGCGAATCGCCCAGGCGCAACTGGTCGGCTGGCTGGAGGGGCTGTTCCACGGCATTCAGACCGCACTGTTCGCCCAGCAGATGGCGGCCCGCGCCCAGCTGGAGCAGATGCGCCAGGGCGCGCTGCCGCCCGGCGTGAAAGCACCCGGACAGCCCGGCCACTCCGGCACCGGCCAATACCTGTAGTAGACGCCGGTGGTCACACCCCATATCGAGACGCGCAACGCGTGGGTGGAGTTCCCCATCTTCGACGCCAAGTCGCGATCGCTGAAGAAGGCCTTCCTCGGCAAGGCCGGCGGCCAGATCGGCCGCAACACCTCCAACGTCGTCGTGATCGAGGCGCTGCGCGACATCACCCTGTCGCTCAAGCACGGCGACCGGGTCGGCCTGGTCGGCCACAACGGCGCCGGCAAGTCGACGCTGCTGCGGCTGCTGTCGGGGATCTACGAGCCGACGCGCGGCTCGGCGAGCATCACCGGCCGCGTCGCGCCGGTATTCGACCTCGGGGTGGGGATGGACCCGGAGATCTCCGGCTACGAAAACATCATCATCCGGGGCCTGTTCCTGGGGCAGACCCGTAAACAGATGCAGGCCAAGGTCGATGAGATCGCCGAGTTCACCGAGCTCGGCGACTACCTGTCGATGCCGCTGCGCACCTACTCCACCGGGATGCGGGTCCGCCTGGCGATGGGGGTGGTCACCAGCATCGACCCGGAGATCTTGTTGCTCGACGAGGGCATCGGCGCGGTGGACGCCGACTTCTTGAAGAAGGCCCAAACCCGGCTGCAGGGCCTGGTGGAGCGGTCCGGGATCCTGGTGTTCGCCAGCCATTCCAACGAGTTCCTGGCCCGGCTGTGCAAGACCGCGATGTGGATCGATCACGGCACCGTGAAGATGACCGGCGGCATCGAAGAAGTGGTGGGCGCCTACGAGGGTGAGGACGCCGCCCGGCATGTGCGCGAAGTATTGGCCGAAACCGTTGGTGACACACCGTGAGTGAGCTGGTGTATGCCGTCGTGGTCACCCACCGGCGTCGCGATCAGCTGGCCAAGTCGCTGGGCGTCTTGACCACGCAGAGTCGGTTGCCGGACCATCTCATCGTCGTCGACAACGACGCCGATGAGCGGGTCCGTGATCTGGTGGCCGGCCAGCCGATCCCCACCACGTATCTGGGGTCACGTCGAAACCTCGGCGGTGCAGGGGGTTTCGCGCTCGGGATGTTGCATGCGTTGGCGGCCGGTGCGGACTGGGTGTGGCTGGCCGACGACGACGGGCACCCCGCCGATTCGGGCGTGCTGGCGCGGTTGTCGGCCTGCGCGGAAAAACACCGGCTGGCCGAGGTGTCCCCGATGGTGTGCAACCTGGACGATCCGGAGCGGCTGGCGTTTCCGTTGCGGCGCGGCCTGGTCTGGCGCCGATACGCCCGCGAGTTGCGGACGGACGGGCCGGACCAGGATCTGCTGCCCGGCATTGCGTCGCTGTTCAACGGGGCACTGTTCGCCGCCGGCGCGCTGGAGGCCGTGGGGGTACCCGACCTGCGACTGTTCGTCCGCGGCGACGAGGTGGAACTGCACCGCCGCCTGGCGCGGTCGGGCCTGCCGTTCGGCACCTGCCTGGACGCGGTGTATCTGCATCCGTGCGGATCGGCCGAGTTCAAACCGATCCTGGCCGGCAAGATGCACGCCCAGTATCCCGACGATTACACCAAGCGGTTCTTCACCTACCGCAATCGGGGCTACCTGATGGCCCAGCCCGGATTGCGCAAGCTGCTGGTGCAGGAATGGCTGCGGTTCGGCTGGTATTTCCTGGTGTCGCGCCGCGACCCGGCGGGTCTGATCGAGTGGTTTCGGTTGCGGCGCTTGGGGCGTCGCGAGAGGTTCGGCCGGCCCAAGGAGAGCTCATGACCGTCGTCGAGGCCGCCGCCCAGTCCCGGACGCTGTCCCGGGCCACCCGCGATCTGATCGAGGGCTTCCAGCGCCGCGAACTATGGCTGCATCTGGGGTGGCAGGACATCAAGCAGCGGTACCGCCGCAGCGTGCTGGGGCCGTTTTGGATCACCATCGCCACCGGCACCACCGCGGTCGCCATGGGCGGCCTGTACTCCAAGCTGTTTCATCTCGAGTTGGCCGAGCATCTCCCCTATGTCACGCTCGGGCTGATCATTTGGAACCTGATCAACGCCGCCATCCTGGAGGGCGCCGACGTGTTCGTCGCCAACGAGGGGCTGATCAAGCAACTGCCCACCCCGCTGTCCGTGCACGTCTACCGGCTGGTGTGGCGGCAGATCATCTTGTTCGCCCACAACATCGTCATCTATCTGGTGATCGCGGCCATCTATCCCAAGCCGTGGTCGTGGGCCGACCTGTTGGTGATTCCGGCGCTGGCGTTGATCGTGCTCAATTGTGTCTGGGTGGCACTGTGTTTCGGCATCCTGGCGACCCGCTACCGCGACATCGGCCCGCTGCTGGGCAGCGTGGTGCAGTTGCTGTTCTTCATGACGCCGATCATCTGGAACGACGCGACGCTGCACCAGCAGAATGCGCAACGCTGGGCGAAGATCGTCGAACTCAATCCGCTGCTGCACTACCTGGACATTGTGCGGGCGCCGCTGCTGGGGGCGCATCAGGAGTTGCGGCACTGGCTGGTGGTGTTGGCGCTGACCGTGATCGGCTGGGTGTTCGCCGCGTTCGCGATGCGCCAGTACCGTGCCCGGGTGCCGTACTGGGTATAGGGCGGCACTGTCCTTCCGCGAGCAATAGCTCCTATGTCAAGCGGCTGCTGGTTTTAGGTGGTTGATTTCGGGTTTGGTGCTGGTGAGAAGGGCTTGGTATACGCGTCGGGCGATGCGGCGTTTGAGGCATCGACGCGCTGC
>PPEA01000003.1 GCA_002967005.1 Mycobacterium talmoniae | reverse complement strand
GTCTTGTCCACTGGTTGTCCTTCCCGCGACGGCAGTCCCCCGCGAGCAGACGCAGAATCGCACGCTGACTGCCCGAAAATGCGATTCTATGTCTGCTCACCGGCCACGGTAACCTCGTAGCCGAGCAACGCTCGCACCATTCATCGTCGCACTGTCCTGAGGTATCGATGCCCAAGTCCAAGGTTCGCAAGAAGACCAGCTTCACCGCCAGCCAGGTGAGCCGTACGCCGGTCAAAGTGAAGGCCGGGCCCTCAAGCGTGTGGTTTGTGGCCTTCTTCATCGGGCTGATGCTGATTGGGCTGGTCTGGCTGATGGTGTACCAGCTGGCGGCCACGGGTCTGGACGCCCCCGCCGCGCTGAACTGGATGGCCGAGCTCGGACCGTGGAACTACGCGATCGCGTTTGCTTTCATGATCTCCGGGCTGTTGCTCACCATGCGTTGGCGCTGAGCCGGCGGGCCGCCATGTTGCATTCATCTGCACCTCTGGGCGTTACTGCGCTGCCAACCAAGCAATTGCTCAATCACACGTATGTGATTCATCCCCATTGTTGATAGCGCTTGTGGATAACTCCATCGGCAGCGGTAGAAGCGGTTAGGTATCCCGTGCAGCAAACACAGTGGGCGCCGCGGACCGGCGGCATCGTCGCTTGCGCGGTCGCCGGAATTGTGATGGCTATCTCCGCTGTGACGCTGGTCACAGACGTCCCCGGGCGGGTTTTGGTGGGTATTGCTGCCGTGGGCTTGCTGGTGTTTGCAACCGTGTCGTGGCGCGCCCGCCCAAAACTGGCAATTACCGCCGACGGCCTGCGGGTGCGCGGCTGGTGGCGCACCCAACTGCTGCGCCCGGCCGATATCACCGTCGTCCGGATTACCGAATTCCGCCGGCTGGCGCGCAAGGTCCGGCTGCTGGAGATCGAAACCCGCGACGACCGGCTACTTATCTTGTCCCGCTGGGACGTTGGGACCGATCCGCTGGATGTGCTGGACGCGCTCACCGCGGCCGGCTACGCCCGTTCCTGACCGCGAACAGACGCAAACGCCCCCGTTTTTGGCCGTGGCGAGGTGCTTTTACGTCTGCTCGTCGAAAGAGGTCGGCAGCGTCAGGCGATGGTGACCGATTCGATGACGACCGGCTCGGTGGGGCGGTCGCTGCCGTCGGTGGCGGTGCTGGCGATCGCGTCGACCACTTGCTGCGACACCGGATCCACCACCTCACCGAAGATGGTGTGGCGGCGGTTGAGGTGCGGTGTCTGGCCGACGGTGATGAAGAACTGCGACCCGTTGGTGCCCGGGCCGGCGTTGGCCATCGCCAGCAGGTAGGGCTTGTCGAACTGCAGCTCGGGGTGGAATTCGTCGGCGAACTTGTAGCCCGGGCCACCACGGCCCGTCCCGGTCGGGTCGCCGCCCTGAATCATGAAGCCGCTGATCACCCGGTGGAACACCGCGCCGTCGTAGAACGGACCCGAGGAACCGCCCGACGCGTTGGTGGTCGAGTACTCCTTGGTGCCCTGCGCCAGGCCGACGAAGTTGGCCACGGTCTTGGGGGCGTGGTTCCCGAACAGGGCGATCTTGATGTCGCCGCGGTTGGTGTGCAGCGTGGCGGTGGCGGTCTGAATGGGGCTCGTGGTCACGGGATGACAGTCTGCCATCCGAGTCGCTGTGGTCGCCGCCACGGGGGGCATTTCGCCGCGGGTAGTCGCCGGATCAATGCTCTCGCCCCACGGGCGGGCCCAGAGATGGCAATCTGAAACGGTGGCGAGCTTCGGCAGAAAGGTGCGATATGAGCCCCAAGACTGACACCCGGTTGACCCCGCGGCAGCGGCTGAGCCGGGGCCTGACGTACACCGCGATCGGACCGGTGGACGTCACCCGTGGCGTGGTCGGGCTGGGCGCCCACTCCGCCCGGGCCGGTGCGGCCAGCCTGCGTCGGCGCTATAAGGAAGG
>PPEA01000299.1 GCA_002967005.1 Mycobacterium talmoniae | reverse complement strand
GCCTGTCGCGCGCGCGCGAGCGCCGACCGCGGCCACCGCCCAGACCACGTACTGCACGGTCCAGGCCGCCCGGAACGAGTCGAACGAGTACACGCCGCCGATGATGATGCCCATCGCCTGCATCACCAGCAGCGAGGCGATGAACCCGCCGGTGTTGACCATGCCCTGGGCGGTGCCCAGGCTGGTGCGCGGGTTGTAGGTGCGGGCGAAGTCGAACGCGACCAGCGACACGGTTTGGCTGACCGCGATCACCACCACCAGCAGCACCAGCAGCCACCCCGGCGCCCGGTGCGGCAGCGCCAGCACCACCGTCCAGATCGTCGCGCTGGCGACGATCAGCCCGAGCACCAGCGCCGGCCGGGCGTGCGGATGACGCCCGGAGAAGATGCCGATCGCCACCCCGGCCACGGCGAACGTGGCCACCGACACCGTCAGCAACCCGCCGGCCACGCTGGGGGTCAGGCCTTGCGCCTTCGTCAAATACGGCAGCCCCCACATCAGCGCGAACACCGTCATCGCGAACTGGGTGCCCATGTGGGTGAAGAACCCCAGCCGGGTCCCCGGCCGCGACCACACCGCCTTGATGTCGGCCACGGTGCTGTGCACGGTCCGCGGCTCGGCAACGACCTCGGTGCCGTGCGGGGTGTCGCGCACCAGCGCCAGCGTGAACACGATCGACAACACGCCCAGCGCGGCCGCGGCGGCGTAGGCGACCGTCCAGCCGTGGTGCAGCAGCAGCGCCAGAAACGGCACCGCCGACAGCACCTGGCCGAGTTGGCCGCAGATCCCGGTCAGCTGCGTCACCAGCGGCACCATCGGGGGAGCGAACCAGTTCGGCACCAGCCGGATCGCCGAGATGAAGATGAACGCGTCACCCAGCCCCACCAGCGCGTAGGCGCCGATGGCGGTCGGCAGCGAATGGGTCAACCCCAAGGTCAGCTGCCCGGCGGAGATGATCGCCAAACCGGTGGCGATCATCGCCTTGGGGCCGAATCGGTCCAGCAGCACCCCCGCCGGGATCTGGGTCGCGGCGTAGACGATGATCTGCAGCACCACGAACGTCGACAGCACGCTGGAGCTCGCCCCGAACCGGTCGGCCGCGTCCAGCCCCGATACCCCGAAGGTGGTCCGGTCCAGCACGGCCACGATGTAGGCCAGCAGCCCGGTGCACCACACGATCCAGGGACGCAACTTGGGGGTGGGCCTTTCCTCGGGGGTTCCGTTTCGCCGTCCCCAATCCTGCCCGGTCGTCCCCGGCTATGACGAATCCGCGCGCCGTTCCGGCAAGAACTGAGGCAGCTGGGGTCACCGTCACTCACGTTGCTGCTGGTGCAGACGTTGCGGGAGCGGTCGATCTCGTGGCCCCCCGGCAACGTCGGCGCGCGGCAGGTAACGTGGGGAGAAATCACGCTCGAAGAAGGGATAAGAGGGGTATTATTTTGCCGAATTCCGTAGGCGCACCGGACAATAGCAATTCGGACAAGGTTCGCAACCCGGAAAAGGGCTATATCGCGCTGCTGGGCTGGAGCCTGAATGCCATCGATGCGGTGGACCGGTTCGACCGCCGCTATGTGGTGGTCGCCCCGGATTGGGCCGAAGAATACTGCCAGCAGCACGGCATCCCCTACATCGCCTGGAATTTCGAGCGACTCAACGAGCGATCTATGGAGATCGCCGAGACCCTCAAGGAGCGCGGCGTCGACGTCGCGATCCCGCTGTTCGAGGAGACCGTGGAGTGGGCCGGCGCGATCAACTCGGTGCTGCTGGACAATCCGCGGCTGCTGGGCCAGGCGATGCTGCTGCGGGACAAGTCGCTGATGAAACGGCGTGCCCAGCTCGGCGGGATCCGGGTCGGCATCTTCGAGGAGGCCCACGACCGCGACGACGTGATCCGCTTCCTCAAGCGCGTCAACCAGACCCTGCTCAAGCTGGACGGCGACCCCAACGACCCGATCCACTTCAAGGCCTTCGACAAGGCCGGCTGCCTGGGGCACCGGGTGATCCGCACCCCCGACGACATCGACTCGATACCGGACGAGGAATTCCCGGCGTTGATGGAATCGCATTTGGATGGCTGGGAATTCGCCGTGGAAGCCTGGGTGCACAACGGCAAGATCCGTTTCCTCAACATCTCCGAATATGTGACGCTGGGCTATTCGGTGTTCGTTCCGGCCTCCCCGGAGCTGGAACGTTACCGTGAGCAGATCACCCGTCAGGTCGAGAAGTTGATCAAGACCTTCGACATCGATTTCGGATTCGTGCACCCGGAATACTTCGTCACCAGCGACGGCGAAATGTACTTCGGTGAGGTCGCCTACCGGCCGCCGGGCTTCAAGGTGTTCGAACTGCTGGAACGCACCTACGGATTCAACGCCTACCAGGGTCTGGTGCTGGCGTTCGACCCGAAGACCACCGAGGAGGAACTGGAGGCGTTCTTCCCCCGCGAGGTCGTCGACGCCAAGGGCCACGCGGGCTGCTTCGGGGTGTATCCGCGCCGCCGGGTGGTCAGCACCTTGGCCATGCCCGAGGAGACCGAGGACCACGAGTACTTCGAATCCCACGAACTGACCGCGCCGCTGGAGGAGACGGTGACCAAGCGCACCGCGTTCGGCACCCACTGGGGTCTGGTCTACTTCTTCGGGGACGATCCGTACGAGATGCGGCGCCTGCTCAAACGGCAAGAAGAACTCGACTTCTACGTCTGACGGCTCCGGCGGCAAAGACGTGAGGAACCTGGTTGAATTCACCGAGCAGCAACGGGAACGGCGAAGGCACGGTGTTGGACAAGCGGCTGGCGACGCTCAGCGACGCCACCCGAATCATGGCGGAGGCCGGTGACGTCGGCAAACCGGCCAAACTGCGCCGCGTCCTGGACGGGCTGCGGCTGGTGCTGCTGCAGCCCGGCGGCTGCGCCGCGGTGCAGGCGCGGGCCCAGGAGTTGGAGGCCGCCGGCCTGTTCCTGGGCACCGACTGGGCGACCCCGCAGACCCTGCTGCCCGCGCTGAGCACCGGCTCGCTGCGCAGCGAGAACCAGGACACCGTCGTGTTGGAGGCGGTTAGCCAGCTGCGGCTGGCCGCGGTCGCCAACGGCGACTACCTGCACCCGCTGATCTCCGCCGAGCAGGCCCGCCACCACCTGTCCCAGGTGCTGGCGATCAACCTGTCGCTGCTGTTCACCCCGCCGACCGAGGCCGAACGCGAACTGCAGGGCCGGATGGCCACCGTGACCCGGGACCTGTTCCGGCACCTGGTCGACGAGATCGGCTACGACAGCGTGCTGGACCGCCTGGTCGACGAGATCTGGCGGATCCTGCGGCAGCGGCCCATCCAGGTCGACCAGATCAAGGCGATGATCACCCAGATCTCGATCGCCCGCAGCGACCCGGACATCGACCTGGGCAACGGTGGGCTGGGGGTGGACCGGCTGATCACCAGCCTGTACGGCACCACCGAGGCCTGCCGGGAGGACCCCGGCGTCGAGGTCTACCGCAGCCGGCTGGAGTCGATGGACGAACCCAGCCTGCAGTACGAGGCGGCTGGGTTCGCGCGCTCGATGCACGACACCGGGCTGGTGTCGCCGTATCACGCGGTGTTGCTGCGCTTCCTGGCCGAAAAGAGCGACTACCTGCTCGGCGAGGCGCTGGGCCTGTCCAGCACCGGGCGCGACTGCCTGCTGTGCTACCACGACCTGGTGCACGCCCTGATCACCGCGGCCGTGCACACCGAAACCGCCCAGTGCATCTACGGGCTGGCGTTGCTGCTGGAGCGCGGCATCCTCTACCAGCCGCCGGTGGCGCCGTCGCTGTGGCGCCAACTGGCGCTGCCGCTGTCGGAGTACTCCCGGCAGCGGCTGACGCTGGCGTTCGGGCCGGCCCGCGACGCGCACACCTGGCTTTTGGCCGGGACGCTGTCGATGCTGGGCTGCCGCTGGGCGTCGGCCAGGGCGACAACCCCACCTGCCAGTCCGCGCGCGCCCTGTCGATGTGGGCGTACAACGACCCGGACTATCTGCTGCAGACGATCGCCTGGGCGGCCCGCGACGACGAGATCGTCATGCACTTCGAGGGCCAGCCGATCTCCTCCCGCGAGGTCGACACCGGGGTGGCGACCAAGCTGCCGATCGACCTCGACCCGGTCTCGCTGCTGGTGGTGCCGCACCTGGACCGCATCTACGCGGAGATGGGCCGGCGCTGCATCGACCGCGACGGCGACCCGCACCGCTGGGTCAACCCGGAATTTCACGGCTGGTGGTCCGGGCGCGGATTCCGGATCAACGTCGACGTGGCCACCGGCGAACTCGTCGACATCGACGGGTTTTTGCGGCACTTCTACGCCGCGTATCACCCGTTCTACAACGGCAACCAGCCGCTGATCCACCCGCAGCCGGCCGGGGTCGCGGTGACCGACAGCGCCGCCCGGTTCATCGGCTGGCACGCCATCACCGTGCTGCGCGTCAGCCTCGACCCCGAGGAGACGATGCGGGTCTACTTCTACAACCCGAACAACGACAGCGGCCAGGACTGGGGCGACGGCGTCGTGGTCAGCACCGCCGGCCACGGGGAGCGGTTCGGGGAGGCGTCGCTGCCGTTCGAGCAGTTCGCCTCACGCCTGTACATCTTCCATTTCGACCCGCTGGAGCCCGGCGAACGGGCCTCGGTCACCCAGGCCGAACTGGACCGGGTGGTGGGATACATCCAGCGCAGCTGGGGTGCGGGCCGCATGGCCGGCCTGGACGCCGTCGGCTGACTCACGCACCAGCAAACCCGCGCGCACCGCGGTGCGGTCGTCCGACCGCGTCGGCACCGGTCGGCGGGCCGGAAACCGAAGATAACGATTCGATAACAATACTGCCTTGATCTGCGCTATTGTGGCTACTCGACCGTAACCACCTGCACGCAGGACGTTTGTCCCGGAGGCCGCTGACCGTCGTTCAACCCGGTGTTACCCAGGGCACGGTTACCCGTGCGTAGAACTCACCAGTAACCGATTTCTCGACGAAACGGCCCAGATTCTTATGCCACCCTTAATGCAGCCGATGACGTCCGCCGCGGCGTTTTGACCCGCCGGACACCGACCCGGGACAGCTGAGCTGGAGTCGACGAGGACTCACCACCGAGGGCCGCCACCTCCGCAGGGAGCGCCGGCCGGACACGCGATACGAGCACTACAGGGAGATAAACAACGTGACGATCCACGAGCACGACCGGGTGTCCGCTGACCACGACGGGACCGCCCCGGAGTCGACGCACACCCACGCGCTGGTCGATCGTCTGACCGCCGGGGAGCCCTACGCGGTGGCGTTCGGGGGGCAGGGCAGCGCCTGGCTGGAGACCCTCGAGGAGCTGGTGTCCGCGGCCGGGATCGAGTCCGAGCTGACCACGCTGGTCGGTGAGGCCGAACTGCTGCTGGAGCCGGTCGCCAAGGAACTCGTGGTGGTCCGCCCGATCGGGTTCGAGCCGCTGAGCTGGGTGCGGGCGCTGGCCGCCGAGGACCCGGTCCCGTCGGCCAAGCACCTGACCTCGGCGGCGGTGTCGTGCCCGGGGTGCTGCTCACCCAGATCG
>PPEA01000298.1 GCA_002967005.1 Mycobacterium talmoniae | reverse complement strand
GACGCTGACCGCGCCGGCCGACATGCGGCCGTCGCGGTGGTCGTCCGGGACCACACCGATCCACACCGACCGGGCCGCCGCGCTGCTGGCCGGGCTGGACGCCCGATCGTGCACGGCATGTGGCTGTCGGCGGCGCCCAGCACGTGGTCGCCGCCACCGACGGCCAGGCCCGGCCGCCGGCCCGGCTGGTCGGGCTGGACCGCGCGCTTTTTGGGCATGGTGCGCCCCGGCGACGACGTCGACTTCCGCGTCGACCGGGTCGGCATCGACTTGGGCGCCGAGGTGTTGGAGATCGCCGCCCGGGTCGGCTCGGATCTGGTGATGTCGGCGACCGCACGGCTGGCCGCCCCCCAAGACCGTCTACGCCTTCCCCGGGCAAGGCATTCAGCACAAGGGCATGGGCATGGAGGTCCGGGCCCGGTCCAAGGCCGCCCGCAAGGTGTGGGATTCCGCGGACAAGTTCACCCGGGACACCCTGGGCTTCTCGGTGCTGCACGTGGTGCGCGACAACCCGACGTCGCTGATCGCCTCCGGGGTGCACTACAACCACCCCGAAGGGGTGCTGTACCTGACCCAGTTCACCCAGGTCGCGATGGCCACGGTGGCCGCCGCCCAGGTTGCCGAGATGCGCGAGCAGGGCGCGTTCGTGGAGGGCGCCATCGCCTGCGGGCACTCCGTGGGTGAGTACACCGCGCTGGCCTGTGTGTCCGGCGTCTACGAGCTGGAAGCGTTGCTGGAGGTGGTGTTCCACCGCGGCTCCAAGATGCACGACATCGTGCCGCGGGACGCGCTGGGCCGGTCCAACTACCGGCTGGCCGCCATCCGGCCCTCGCAGATCGACCTCGACGACGCCGACGTCACCGCGTTCGTGGAGGAGATCGCGCAGCGCACCGGCGAATTCCTGCAGATCGTGAACTTCAACCTGCGCGGCTCGCAGTACGCGATCGCCGGCACGGTGCGCGGCCTGGAGGAACTGGAAGCCGAGGTGGAGCGGCGCCGCGAAATCACCGGCGGCAAGCGGTCCTTCATCCTGGTGCCCGGCATCGACGTGCCGTTCCACTCGCGGGTGCTGCGGGTCGGGGTGGACGACTTCCGGCGCTCGCTGGAGCGGGTGATGCCGCGCGACAAGGACCCCGACCTGATCATCGGGCGCTACATCCCCAACCTGGTGCCCAAGCCGTTCTCCCTGGACCGCGAGTTCATTCAGGAGATCCGCGACCTGGTGCCCGCCGAGCCGCTGGATGAGATCCTCGCCGACTACGACACCTGGCGGACCGAGAAGCCGCGCGAGCTGTGCCGCAAGATCGTCATCGAGCTGCTGGCCTGGCAGTTCGCCAGCCCGGTGCGCTGGATCGAAACCCAGGACCTGCTGTTCATCGAGGAGGCCGCCGGCGGCCTGGGGGTGGAGCGGTTCGTCGAGATCGGGGTGAAGTCCTCACCGACGGTCACCGGCCTGGCCACCAACACGCTCAAGCTGCCCGAATACGCCCACAGCACAGTGGAAGTGCTCAACTCCGAGCGCGACGCCGCGGTGCTGTTCGCCACCGACACCGACCCCGAGCCGGAGGACGAGCCGGAAGCCGAAGCGCCGGCGGAGGTTTCGGCCGAGGCCGCGCCCGCCGAGGCCGCCGCCCCGCGCCGGCCGCCCCGTCAGCGCCGTCGGGTGGCCCGCGTCCGGACGACATCGGGTTCGACGCCGCCGACGCCACCCTGGCGCTGATCGCGCTCTCGGCGAAGATGCGCATCGACCAGATCGAGCCGCTGGACTCCATCGAATCGATCACCGACGGTGCGTCGTCGCGGCGCAACCAGCTGCTGGTCGACCTGGGTTCGGAGCTGAACCTGGGCGCGATCGACGGCGCCGCCGAAGCCGACCTGGCCGGGCTGAAGACCCAGGTGACCAAGCTGGCCCGCACCTACAAGCCCTACGGCCCGGTGCTGACCGACGCCATCAACGACCAGCTGCGCACCGCGCTGGGGCCGTCGGGCAAGCGGCCCGCCGCGATCGCCGAGCGGGTCAAAAAGACCTGGGAACTCGGCGACGGCTGGGCCAAGCACGTCACCGTCGAGGTCGCGCTGGGCACCCGCGAGGGCAGCAGTGTGCGCGGCGGGGCGCTGGGCGGACTGCACGAGGGCGCGTTGGCCGACGCCGCCGCGGTGGACAAGGTCGTGGACGCCGCCGTTGGTGCGGTGGCCGCCCGCCACGGCGTGGCGGTCGCACTGCCGTCATCCGGGGGAGGCGGCGGCGCGACCGTCAACGCCGCGGCGCTGGGCGAGTTCACCGAGCAGATCACCGGCCGCGACGGGGTGCTGGCCTCCGCGGCGCGGCTGGTGCTCAACCAGCTGGGCCTCAGCGATGACATGGCCGCGGTGTCCGACGCCGCCACCGACGCCGAGCTGATCGACCTGGTGACCACCGAGCTCGGCGCCGACCTGGCCGCGGCTGGTG
>PPEA01000297.1 GCA_002967005.1 Mycobacterium talmoniae | reverse complement strand
CCGCAAGGCCGTCGTCTTCGACGACCGGTGGGCCAGCGCCCGGGAAGACCTGGTCAAGCTGTGGCTGGCCGACGAGGGCGACATCGACGCCGACTGGCCGCGGCTGTCCGAACGCTTCGAGGGCGCCGGGCACGTGGTGGCGACCCAGGCCAGCTGGTGGCAGGGCAAGGCGCTGGCGGCCGGGCGCACCGTGCACGGGCTCGCTGTTCGGCCGGATCGCGGCCGGGGGCGGAGAACCCGGGCAAGGGCCGCTACAGCGACGAGGTCGCGGTGGTGACCGGCGCGTCGAAGGGTTCGATCGCCGCCTCGGTGGTGGGGCAGCTGCTCGACGGCGGCGCCACCGTCATCGCCACCACCTCCCGCCTCGACGACGAGCGGCTGGCCTTCTACCGCGGCCTGTACCGCGACCACGCCCGCTTCGACGCGGCGCTGTGGGTGGTGCCGGCCAACATGGCGTCCTACGCCGACATCGACGCGCTGGTGGCCTGGGTCGGCAGCGACCAATCCGAAAGCCTTGGGCCGCAGTCGATCCACATCAAGGACGCGCAGACGCCGACGCTGCTGTTCCCGTTCGCGGCACCCCGGGTGGCCGGCGACCTGTCCGAGGCCGGGGCGCGCTCGGAGATGGAGATGAAGGTGCTGCTGTGGGCGGTGCAGCGGCTGATCGGCGGGCTGTCGAAGATCGGCGCCGAACGCGACATCGCGTCGCGGCTGCACGTGGTGCTGCCCGGCTCGCCCAACCGCGGCATGTTCGGTGGGGACGGCGCCTACGGCGAAGCCAAGGCGCCCTGGACGCGGTGGTGACCCGGTGGAGCGCCGAATCGTCGTGGGCGGAGCGGGTTAGCCTCGCGCACGCGCTGATCGGCTGGACCCGCGGCACCGGGCTGATGGGCCACAACGACGCGATCGTGTCCGCGGTGGAAGAGGCCGGGGTGACCACCTACTCCACCGAGCAGATGGCGGCGATGCTGCTGGGCCTGTGCGATGTGGAATCCAAGGTGGCCGCCGCGCACACCCCGATCACCGCCGACCTGACCGGCGGGCTGGCCGACGTCGAGCTGGACATGGCCGAGCTGGCCGCCAAGGCCCGCGAGGAGATGGTGAGCGAGGCCGTCACCGACGACGAGCCGGCCGAGGGCACCATCGCCGCGCTGCCCGAGCCCGCCGCGCGGCTACCACCCCGGCGCCGCCGCCGGTCTGGGACGACCTGGACGTCGACCCCGCCGATTTGGTGGTCATCGTCGGCGGTGCCGAGCTGGGCCCGTACGGCTCGTCGCGCACCCGCTTCGAGATGGAGGTCTCCGGCGAGCTGTCGGCGGCCGGGGTGCTGGAGCTGGCCTGGACCACCGGGCTGATCCGCTGGGAAGACGACCCGACCCCCGGCTGGTATGACACCGACACCGGGGAGCTGGTCGACGAATCGGAGCTGGTCGAGCGCTACCACGACGCGGTGGTGGAGCGGGTCGGGATCCGCGAGTTCGTCGACGACGGCGCGATCGACCCCGATCACGCCTCGCCGCTGTTGGTCAGCGTGTTCCTGGACAAGGACTTTTCGTTCGTGGTGTCGAGCGAGGCCGACGCCCGGGCGTTCGTCGCGTTCGACCCGGAGCACACCGTGGCCCGGCCGGTGCCCGATTCGTCCGACTGGCAGGTGACCCGCAAGGCCGGCACCGAGATTCGGGTGCCGCGCAAGACCAAGCTGTCCCGGACCGTCGGCGGTCAGATCCCGACCGGGTTCGACCCGACGGTGTGGGGGATCAGCCAGGACATGGCCACCTCGATCGACCGGGTGGCGTTGTGGAACATCGTCGCGACCGTCGACGCCTTCCTGTCCGCCGGGTTCACCCCGGCCGAGCTGATGCGCTGGGTGCACCCGTCGCTGGTGGCCAGCACCCAGGGCACCGGGATGGGCGGCATGACCTCGATGCAGACCATGTACCACGGCAACCTGCTGGGCCGGAACAAGCCGAACGACATCCTGCAGGAGGTGCTGCCCAACGTCGTTGCCGCGCACGTGGTGCAGTCCTACGTCGGCTCCTACGGCGCGATGATTCACCCGGTCGGCGCGTGCGCGACCGCGGCGGTCTCGGTCGAGGAGGGCGTCGACAAGATCCGGTTGGGCAAGGCCGAACTGGTGGTCGCCGGCGGCTTCGACGACCTGACCCTGGAGGCCATCATCGGCTTCGGCGACATGGCGGCCACCGCCGACACCGAGATGATGCGGGCCAAGGGGATCAGCGATTCGAAGTTCTCCCGCGCCAACGACCGGCGCCGGCTGGGCTTCGTCGAATCCCAGGGTGGGGGCACCATCCTGCTGGCCCGCGGCGATCTGGCGGCCAAGATGGGTCTGCCGGTGCTGGCGGTGGTGGGCTACGCGCAAAGCTTCGCCGACGGGGTGCACACCTCGATCCCGGCGCCGGG
>PPEA01000296.1 GCA_002967005.1 Mycobacterium talmoniae | reverse complement strand
GGCCGCGACTCGGCGCTGGCCCGCTCGCTGGGCAAGCTGGGCGTCGGGCCCGACGACATCGCGGTGATCTCCAAACACGACACCTCGACGCTGGCCAACGACCCCAACGAGACCGAGCTGCATGAGCGGCTGGCCGACTCGCTGGGCCGCTCCGACGGCGCGCCGCTGTTCATCGTGAGCCAGAAGAGCCTGACCGGGCACGCCAAGGGCGGGGCGGCGGTGTTCCAGATGCTGGGGCTGTGCCAGATCCTGCGCGACGGGGTGATCCCGCCGAACCGCAGCCTGGACTGCGTCGACGACGAACTGGCCTCCTCCGGGCATTTCGTCTGGGTGCGTGACACGCTGCGGCTCGGCGAGAAGTTCCCGCTCAAGGCCGGGCTGGTGACCAGCCTCGGGTTCGGGCACGTGTCGGGGCTGATCGCGCTGGTGCATCCGCAGGCGTTCCTGGCCGCGCTGGACCCGGCCCAACGCGAGGCCTACACCGCGCAGGCTTCGGGCCGGCTGCTGGCCGGGCAGCGTCGGTTGGCGTCGGCGATCGCCGGGGGCCGACCGATGTATGAGCGGCCCGCCGACCGGCGCTTCGACCACGAGCTGTCCGAGAAGCGTCAGGAAGCCGCGATGCTGCTCAACCCGGACGCCCGCCTCGGCGACGACGACATCTACCTGCGGTAGGCCCGATGAGCATCGTTGGGGTGGGGATCGATCTGGTGTCGATCCCGGACTTCGCCGATCAGGTCGACCAGCCCGGGACGGTGTTCGCCGAGACGTTCACCCCCGGGGAACGCCGGGACGCGTCGGATAAGAGTTCGTCGGCGGCCCGGCACCTGGCGGCCCGGTGGGCGGCCAAGGAGGCGGTGATCAAGGCGTGGTCAGGGTCGCGGTTCGCGCAGCGGCCGGTGCTGCCCGAAGGCATCCACCGCGACATCGAGGTGGTCACCGACATGTGGGGCCGGCCGCGGGTCCGGTTGACCGGGGCGATCGCCGAGCATCTGGCCGACGTGACGATCCACGTGTCGCTGACCCACGAGGCCGACACCGCCGCCGCGGTGGCGATCCTGGAGATCACCTAGCCTCGTTGCCATGACTGATCTGGTGCAGCGGGTGCGGGAGGTGCTGCCGTCGGTGCGGCGCGACCTGGAGGGTCTGGTCCGCATCGAATCGGTGTGGGCCGACCCGCAGCGCCGACCCGAGGTGCATCGCAGCGCCCAGGTGGTCGCGGATCTGCTGTCGCAGGCCGGCTTTCCGCAGGTTCGGATCGTCGCCGAGGGCGGCGCCCCGGCGGTGATCGCCCGCTATCCCGCCCCGCCCGGGGCGCCGACCGTGCTGCTGTACGCCCACCACGATGTGCAACCCGAGGGCGATGCCGGCCAGTGGACCTCGCCGCCGTTCGAGCCGACCGAACGCGACGGCCGGCTCTACGAGCGCGGCCGCGCCGACGACAAGGCCGGTATCGCAACGCATTTGGCGGCGTTCCGGGCGCACGGGGGCCGGCCGCCGGTGGGGGTGACGGTGTTCGTGGAGGGGGAGGAGGAGTCCGGGTCGCCGTCGCTGGGTGCGCTGCTGGCCGCCCACCGCGACAAGCTGACCGCCGACGTGATCGTCATCGCCGACTCGGACAACTGGAGCGTCGACGTGCCGGCGCTGACGGTGTCGCTGCGCGGGCTGGCCGACTGTGTCGTGGAAGTCGCCACCCTGGATCACGGGCTGCATTCCGGGCTGTGGGGCGGGGTGGTGCCCGACGCGCTCAGCGTGCTGGTGCGTCTATTGGCCAGCCTGCACGACGACGACGGCAACGTGGCGGTGGCCGGCCTGCACGAGGGCACCGCCGCGGCGGTGGACTACCCCGTCGAGCGGGTGCGCGCCGAGTCCGG
>PPEA01000295.1 GCA_002967005.1 Mycobacterium talmoniae | reverse complement strand
GGCGCGCTGAACGTCCACCACCACCGGGTGCGGCGACCCCCACCACCGCGCCGTTAGCGGGCAGCACCGAGGTGATGGTGAGGCCGGGCGGCAGCTCGACCGCCGTCGGACGCACGTCGGGCGGGGCTGCGACCACGCGCCCACGATCACGGCTAGGACAAGAACCGGCCGAACCACCGCCCGCATCGCTTCGATTCACCTCTCGGGTGGAAATTGTCGCCGCCGTCGGTCGATGTTAGGGCCGCGACGACCGGTGGCGCGGAAACGGCGCGATGAAGTCTGGGTCACATTCTGGTCACGACTTCCGGGGCCGTCGTCGCCGTCGGGCGTGTCGGCCGGAACACCAAAAAACCCGCCCTGGGACTGGCCAGGACGGGTTTGTCGGGGTGCGCCGTCAGGGTTTCGAACCCCGGACCCGCTGATTAAGAGTCAGCTGCTCTACCAACTGAGCTAACGGCGCGAAGCGGCAAAGCCGCGAGAGCGAGGATAACAGAGCCTGGAACCGGCTGGCGAATTGGCAGTTCGCGCGCCCCGCTGTGCGCGGGATCACCCGAGCGGTCGCAGCACGCTTCGGCGACCTTTAGACTATTGCCAAAGTTTGGTCCGGGTGCGAGGTGGGGACGGTATGTGGCAGGTCGGATCGATGGCCCGCGTCTGCGGGCGTCGACCCTGGTTGGCGGCTGCGTTGATGGTGCCCACCGTGGTGTTTGGCCTCAGCGCGTGCGGCAGCAATGACGCCCCGGAGCCGTCGCAGGCCATCACCGATAAGGGCACCCCGTACACCGATCTGCTGGTGCCGAAGCTGACCGCGTCGGTGACCGATGGCGCGGTCGGCGTCGCGGTGGACGCCCCGGTGACGGTGACCGCCGAGGACGGCGTGTTGGGCGCGGTCACCATGGTCAACGAGAACGGCAGAGCGGTCGACGGGCAGCTCAGCCCGGACAGCCTGACCTGGCAGACCACCGAGCCGCTGGGCTTCAACCGGCGCTACACCCTCAACGCCAAAGCGCTGGGTCTGGGTGGGGTAACGACCAAGCAGATGAGCTTCCAAACCCATTCGCCCGAGAACCTGACCATGCCCTACGTCATGCCCCAGGACGGGGAGGTGGTCGGCGTCGGCCAGCCGGTGGCGATCCGGTTCGACGAGAACATCGCCAACCGCCTGGCGGCGCAGAAGGCGATCAAAATCACCACCAACCCGCCGGTGGAAGGTGCCTTCTACTGGCTGAACAACCGCGAAGTGCGGTGGCGGCCAGAACATTTCTGGAAGCCCGGCACGACGGTCGAGGTGGCGGTCAACACCTACGGCGTCGACCTTGGCAACGGGATGTTCGGCCAGGACAACGTGACCACCCACTTTTCCATCGGCGACGAGGTCATCGCCACCGTGGACGACACCACCAAGATGATCACCGTGCGGATCAACGGTGAGGTCGCCAAGGTGATGCCGACGTCGATGGGCAAGGACAGCACCCCGACCAACAACGGCATCTACCTGGTCGGGGAACGGTTCAAACACATCATCATGGACTCCTCGACCTACGGCGTTCCGGTCAACTCGCCCAACGGGTATCGCACCGACGTCGACTGGGCGACGCAGATCTCCTACAGCGGGATCTTTGTGCACGCCGCGCCGTGGTCGGTGGGCGCCCAGGGCCACAGCAACACCAGCCACGGCTGCCTGAACGTCAGCAACGGCAACGCGGAATGGTTCTACGACCACACCAAACGCGGCGATGTCGTGGAGATCGTCAACACGGTGGGGCCGACGCTGCCGGGCACCGAGGGCCTCGGTGACTGGAATATCCCGTGGGCGCAGTGGAAGGCCGGCAACGCCAACGACTAACCGGGCACTCTGGCCGCGATCCGGTTGGCGATGTCGACGGCCTGGGCGGTGATACCCGGGCGGCAGGCGGACACGTCGATGACGACGTTGTCGCGCAGGGTCATGGCCCGCGCGCACGAAATGTCGCCGCCCACTTGGGTTGCCGACATGGTGTCCACATCACCGTGGTGGTTGAGCCCGCCGAACGTCCAGGATTGGGTGGGTCCCGCCTTGCTGACGGTGAATTCGCGGCTCGAACAGGCCAGCCACTGGCCTTCCTGCTTGACGAACAGGTCACGGGCCCTGCTCAGCGACGGAAACGCGACGACGGCCTGCACCACCGTCACGGCGCCGGCGGGCTCCTGGGTGAGCTGCTGGGCCCGCAGGGCGGTCCAGTTGCTGTGCTCGTAGGCGGCGATCTCGGCCGGCCAAAACGCGCCGGCACAGTCCTTTTCGGAAATCCAGTCGCGGTCCTCGGCGATTGAATCGGTGATCGGACCCGCGTGCAGCGGTGTGGCCATGACGGCGCTGAGCTCGTCGGCGCTGAGCAACAGGTTCGGTAGCGCCGCGGCGGCCACCGCCGCTGTGGTGGTGGGCGGCGGTGGCGCTGCGGTGCTCGTGACGGCGGTGTGCCGATCCGCTGATCCGCTGCCGCTGTGCGATTTCCAGGTGATCTCGGCGACCGCCGCGAC
>PPEA01000294.1 GCA_002967005.1 Mycobacterium talmoniae | reverse complement strand
CCGCGCCGGTTCGACCCGCAAAGCTGCGAGCAGCGCGTCGAGGTGGAGCTGGCCGACGGCACCCTGCTGCGCGGGTTCGTGGACCGCATCGATGTCGCCCCCACCGGGGAGCTGCGGGTGGTGGACTACAAGACCGGCAAGGCGCCGCCGGCCGCCCGCGCGCTGGCCGAGGCCAAGGCGCTGTTCCAGATGAAGTTCTACGCGGTGGCGCTGCTGCGCTCCCGCGGGGTGCTGCCGACCCGGCTGCGGCTGATCTATTTGGCCGACGGCCAGCTGCTCGACTACTCCCCCGACCACGAGGAACTGCTGCGGTTCGAGAAAACCCTCACCGCGATCTGGCGGGCGATCCGTTCGGCCGGGGCCAGCGGCGATTTCCGGCCCAGCCCGTCGCGACTGTGCGACTGGTGCGCCCATCAGGCGCTGTGCCCGGCGTTCGGGGGCACCCCGCCGCCGTATCCGGGCTGGCCCGCCGAGCCGGCCGCATGACCGCCGCCGGCGACGATGCAGAGCGGAGCGATGAGGAGGAGCGGCGCATCAACGGGTGTTTTTACCGTCGGCGGCCCGCCGACGGGGACTACCAGGTGTTCGACTCCACCGATTTCACCCGCAGCAATTGGGCGGCCGACCTGCAGCACGGATCCCCGCCGCTGGCGTTGCTGACCCGGGCCATCGAGGAGCTGCTCCCGACTTCGCTGCGGATCGGTCGGCTCAGCCTGGAAATCCTGGGCGCGGTCCCGGTCGCCCGGGTCAAGGTGCGGGCCTGGGTGGAGCGGCCCGGTAAGCGGATCTGCTTGCTGGCCGCCGACATGCGGGCGCACGACGGCGCCGGCACCGAGCGCCCGGTGGCCCGGGTCAGCGCCTGGGCGTTGGCCACCAGCGACACCGGCGACGTCGCCCGCGACCGCCACCCGCCGCTGACCGAGGGCCCGGCCCAGCCGCTGCCGCCTCACTGGTGGAACGCCACCGGCTACCTGGAGGCGGTGCGGTGGCGCCCGCAACCGGATGATCCGGCCGGGGCGGCGGTGTCCTGGCTCAGCCCGCTGACCCACCTGGTGGACACCGACGACACCACGCCGCTGCAGCGGCTGGCGATGGTGGTCGACTCCGCCAACGGCATCGGCGCCGCCCTGGACCCGGCGCGGTTCACGTTCATGAACACCGACAGCGTGGTGCACCTGCACCGGCTTCCGGTCGGCGTCGACTTCGGGGTGCGGGCCCGCGGCTCCATCGGCCCCGACGGCATCGGGGTGACCACCGCCGAACTGTTCGACCGCACCGGGTTCATCGGCACCAGCGCGCAGACGCTGCTGATCCAGCGGCGCGGCTGACCCACGGCCGCTACAGCGGCGACATCTCTTGCAGCACGGTGGGAATCAACTCGCTGACGGTGGGATGGATGTGCATGGTGCGCGCCAAGGTGGTGTAGGGCGCCTTGGCCGACATCACATCCAAGATGGCGTGAATGGCCTCGTCGCCGCCGACGCCCAGGATCGCCGCGCCCAGGATCTCGTCGGTGTCGGCGTCCACCACGATCTTCATAAATCCTTGTGACTCACCCTTTTCCACCGCCCGGCCGACCCGGGTCATCGGCCGGGTGCCGACCAGCGCGCGGCGCCGGGTGGCGCGCACCTGGTCCACCGTCATCCCGGCGCGGCCCAGCGGCGGGTCGATGTAGAGCGCGTAGGTGGGGATCCGGTCGCTGACCCGGCGCGGGTCGTCGTCGAGCAGGTTGGCCGCGACGATCTCGAAGTCGTTGTAGGAGGTATGGGTGAACGCGCCCCGCCCGTTGCAGTCCCCCATCGCCCAGATGTGAGCGACGTTGGTGCGGCACTGGTCGTCGACGGTGATGTAGCCGCGTGAATCGGTCTGCACGCCGGCAGTTTCCAGCGCCAGGTCGTCGGTGTTGGGCCGTCGTCCCACCGCCAGCAGCAGGTGACTGCCGTCGATCGGCGCGGCGCCCGCCCGCGGGCTCACCTGGACACCGTTGCCGCGGTGGGCGACCGAGATATCGTCGGCGCCGACGACGATCTCGACGCCTTCGGCCCGCAGGATTTCGGTGATGGTGGCCGAGACGTCCTCGTCTTCGCGCCCGGCCAGCCGCGGCCCCTTCTCGATGACGGTCACCGCGGCGCCGAACCGGCGGTACATCTGCGCAAACTCCAGCGCGATGTAGCTGCCGCCGATGATGACGAGATGGTCGGGCACCGTGTCGAGTTCCAGGATCGACACATTGGTCATGTAGTCGACGTCGGCCAGCCCGGGAATGTCGGGCACCACCGCCCGGCCGCCGACGTTGAGGAAAATCCGGTCGGCGGCCAGCACCTGATCGCCGACCCGCAGCGTGTGCGGATCCTGGAAGCGGGCGTGCCCGCGCACCACGGTGCAGCCGGTTGCCAGCACTGCGGCCAGCAGCAGCGGCGCCAGCGTCCGCCAGCGGAGTCTCACGGTGTTCATCTTGCCCACGCCCTCGGCCTCTGGGAGCAGCAAGTGGACGACGCCATGAGTGTCGTAGACCGCATCTAGTCTCATCGCCGTGAGGTACGACCGCTACGACTACGCGTTGTCTTTCGTGGCTCTCCTCGCGGTTGCCGGTTGTCGTTCATCTCTGCTCCTGTCATCGCCGGCGATGTCGCTTGCGGGATGCTGACGGTTGATTCCGCTCAAGCGGATGATTTCGGGGACGTGGACCTGATCAGGGTGCCCGCTGGTCTGCTTGCGGCGGCGCTCGACGCAACGGCATAAGTGCAGGTAAACGCCGACATGTCGGCGCTTCGTCATAGATTTCAGATGAATGGACCGTAGAGTGGTGGTCTGCCGTGAGGGGAGCTCGAACATGGCTGTCCGTATCAGTCCCAAGCCTGACGACCGTGCCCAACGCATGGTGTCGAACCCCGCTGAGTACTTCAAGGACGCCCGTGAACGTCTCCACGCCGAAGTGGTCGAGGACATGAACCGTCAGCGCGACCGACGTCGCTCACGCTAGCCGGGGGACGTGACCGGCGCTTGCCCTCCCCTCGAACGGCCAGCGCCGGCGACGATTACGTCGCGCAGACCCGTGGCTCGCGACACGTGGGACGGCCAGGGAAGAGGGAAGGCGTCCGACAAAGTAATAGGTCAGAGGGCAAAAATACCCTCCGACCTTCGGGGTGGCTGACGGGACTCGAACCCGCGACACCCAGGATCACAACCTGGTGCTCTACCAGCTGAACTACAGCCACCATCGCCACCGAACCGGTCCGGCGAAGCGGAGCCGTATCAGCGGCGACGTCGATACTAACCGCTGGGGTGCTCCGCGGCCGAATCGTTTCCCTGCGGCGCGTCCTGCGGCGGCCCCAGCTCCGCCGCGACCGCGGCGATATCGCTGGTAGACGGGCCGGGCGGCGCCACGAAGGCGGTGCTGCGATAGAACTTCAGTTCCCGGATCGATTCGTGGATGTCGGCCAGCGCACGGTGCGCCAGCCCCTTGGCGGGCTGGCCGAAGTAGATCCGCGGATACCAGCGCCGGCACAGCTCCTTGATCGAGCTGACGTCGACCATCCGGTAGTGCAGGTAGGCGTCCAGCAGCGGCATGTCGCGGGCCAAAAACCCCCGGTCGGTGGCGATCGAATTGCCGGCCAGCGGCACCGTCTTGGCCTGTTTGACGTGTTCGCGGATGTAGTCGAGCACGATCGTCTCGGCGGTCGCCACATCGACCGTCGACGCCCGCACCTCGTCAATGAGGCCCGACCGGGTGTGCATGTCGGTGACGACGCCGATCATCGACGACAGCGCGGCGTCCTCGGCGTGGATCACCACGTCGACACCCTCGCCGAGAATGTTGAGGTCACCGTCGGTGACCAGGGCCGCGATCTCGATCAGCTTGTCCGAGCCCAGGTCGAGCCCGGTCATCTCGCAGTCGATCCACACCAGTTCGTCTCGCGCAGCGCTCACAGTGACCCCACGTTAGCCGCTCACCGGCGCGCAACTCCGTCGCGGTGGCACCCAAGCCAAGTAGTGTCGTGCTTTGCCAGCATTAGTTGGGCACCAATCGGGAGAGGACACGCGGCACGATGAGCCCTGAATCGACACCGCCCGCCGACAAGGCGGCGACCCCCGCACAGCAGATCGCCAGCGGCTACGCCGTCGGCGGCCAGGCCCTGGAGCTGGGCACGGTCGTCGTCGACGGCACCGTCGACCCGAGTGCGCAGATCCGCATCCCGCTGGCCACCATCAACCGGCACGGCCTGGTGGCCGGCGCCACCGGCACCGGGAAAACCAAGACCCTGCAGGTGATCGCCGAGCAGCTGTCGGCGGCCGGCGTGCCGGTGCTGATGGCCGACGTCAAGGGCGACCTGTCCGGCTTGGCGCGCCCCGGGGAGGGCAACGACAAGACCACCGAACGCGCCAAGGAGACCGGCGACGACTGGGCGCCGACCGGTTTCCCGGTGGAGTTCCTATCCCTGGGCACCGGCGGGATCGGGGTGCCGGTACGGGCCACCATCTCCAGCTTCGGCCCGGTGCTGTTGTCAAAGGTGCTGGGGCTCAACGCCACCCAGGAGTCGACGCTGGGACTGATTTTCCACTGGGCCGACCAGCAGGGGCTGCCGCTGCTGGACCTGAAGGATCTGCGCTCGGTGATCAGCCGCCTCACCAGCGACGAGGGCAAGGCCGAACTCAAGTCGATCGGCGGCGTGTCGGCGGCGACGGCCGGCGTCATCTTGCGCGCCCTGGTCAACCTGGAAGCCGAGGGCGGCGACACCTTCTTCGGTGAACCCGAACTGGACCCCAAGGATTTGGTGCGGACCGACGAGCAAGGCCGCGGGGTGATCTCGCTGCTGGAGCTGGGCGATCAAGCCGCCCGCCCGGTGCTGTTCTCCACCTTTTTGATGTGGGTGCTGGCCGACCTGTTCACCCTGCTGCCCGAGGTCGGCGACGTGGACAAGCCCAAGCTGGTGTTCTTCTTCGACGAAGCCCACCTGCTGTTCACCGACGCCTCCAAGGCGTTCCTGGAGCAGGTCGAACAGACCGTCAAGCTGATCCGCTCCAAGGGCGTGGGCGTGTTCTTTTGCACCCAGCTGCCCACCGACGTCCCCAACGCGGTGCTCTCGCAGCTGGGCGCCCGGGTTCAGCACGCGTTGCGCGCGTTTACCCCCGACGATCAGAAGGCGCTCACCAAAACGGTGCGCACCTACCCGAAAACCGCTGTCTACGACCTGGAGTCGGCGCTGACGTCGCTGGGCATCGGGGAAGCCATCGTGACCGTGCTCTCCGAGAAGGGGGCCCCGACCCCGGTGGCGTGGACCCGGCTGCGCGCCCCCCGCTCCCTGATGGCCGCGATCGGCACGGACGCGATCCGCTCGGCCGCCCAGGCCAGCCCGCTGCAGGAGCGCTACGGCAAGACCAT
>PPEA01000293.1 GCA_002967005.1 Mycobacterium talmoniae | reverse complement strand
TGAGCTGGTGGCGCCGGTTCGGGCGGTGGTTCAAGGGCCTGTTCTCCAGCCCCGCCGCCAAGAGTTTCGCCCGCTCGGCCGGCACCGCGATGGGCCGCGAAATCACCCGCGGCATGATGGGCACCGGCCGGCGCCGGCGCTAGCGGCTACCCGCCGCCCAGCTTCTTGTAGATGAGGCCGGTGATCGGCGTGACGATGGCGCGCGGCGCGTACTGGCTGGCCACCGACATCGCCTTGGAGGTCACGCCCGGCACCACCCGCATCTTGTTGCGCGCCAACGCATCCAGTGACAGCCGGGCGGTGTGCTCGGTGGAAATCCACAGGAAGTCCGGGATCAGCTTGTCCACCAGGGACGCCTCGGCCGGGTCGGGTGCCTCGGCGCGCACCGGACCCGGCGCCAGCAGCGTGACGTGCACGCCGGCGCCGCGCAGCTCCCCGCGCAGCGACTCGCTGAAGGTGTTGACGAACGCCTTGGTCGCGGCGTAGGTGGCGTTGTTGGGGATCGGTGAATTGCCCGCGGCCGAACCCGAAATCAGGATGCCGCCGGCCCGGCGCTCCACCATGCCCGGCAGCACCGCCAACGTCAGGTCGTGCACGGCGACGGCGTTGAGCTGCACCTGGGCTTGCTCGCCCGCCGGATCCAGGCCCGAGACCGGGCCGAAGGTGGCGGTGCCCGCGTTGGCGCACAGGATCGAGATATTGCGGCCGGCCAACTCCGCGCACAGCTTGTCGCGGGCGGCGGGGTCGGCCAGATCGACCGGCCGCACTTCGACGATGACGCCGTACTTGTCGGTCAGCCGGGCGGCCAGCTCGTTGAGCACCTCTTCGCGGCGGGCGGTGACGATCAGGTGATGGCCGCGGGCGGCCAGCTCGGTGGCCAGCGCCTCACCAATGTTTTGTGAGGCACCGGTGACGACGGCACGAGCATCGGGGCTGGGAGCGGGGACCGGCATGCGCCAATCGTAGAGTGCCAAGCATGGGTGACCCGGGATCGGGTTCGCGCACATCCGAGCGATCCCGGGTGTCGGCGTGGGCCGTACGCGCATGGGGTTTGCGGCGATCCCCGGTGGCGGCGTGGGTGCTGTGGGACTGCGGGTCCAGCGGCCTGGGCGCGGTCGTGGTGACGTTCGTGTTCTCGGTGTATTTGACCAGCAGCGTGGGCGAGGACATGCCCGGCGGAGCCTCGCCGGCCAGCTGGCTGGGCCGGTCGCTGGCGGTGGCGGGGTTGACCGTCGCGGTGCTGGCGCCGGTGATCGGGGTCTGGGTGGCCG
>PPEA01000292.1 GCA_002967005.1 Mycobacterium talmoniae | reverse complement strand
CGGCGCCGCACCGGTGCGCACCGCGATGCGCACCCCGCTGCGCACCGCGACGGTCTCGGTGTGGGGGCTGCCGCACTCGGCGCGCGTGCAGGTCGGCGATGGTGAGATCTGCTGCGCCAGCGGGCAACTGCGCGACGGGCAGCTGAGTGTGACGCTGGACGGCGTGCGCCGGTGCTTCGCGGTGGCCGAGGCGGACCGGCACCTGTGGATCGCCGACGAGCGGGGCACCTGGCAGCTGCGGGAGGCCGAGGAGAGCACCGTGGTCCGGTCCGTCGGCCCGCGGCAGGCCGAGATCGTCAGCCCGATGCCCGGCAGCGTGATCGCCGTGCACGTCACCTCCGGCGCGAGATCGCCGAGGGCGCCGCGGTGGTGGTCGTGGAGGCGATGAAGATGGAACACACGTTGACCGCGCCGATCTCCGGCCGGGTCGACGTGCTGGTGTCGGTCGGCGACCAGGTCACGGTGGACCAGGTGTTGGCGCGACTGGTGCCCGAGAACGCGGAAGAGGACGAGCAGTCATGACGACGAGCATCACCACGGCAGCTACCCTGCCCAACGAATACCGGGAGCTGCGCGACACGGTGGCCGATTTCGCGCGCACCCTGGTCGCGCCGGTGGCGGCCAAACACGATGAGGAGCACAGCTTCCCGTACGAGGTCGTCGCCAAGATGGGGGAGATGGGGCTGTTCGGCCTGCCGTTCCCGGAGGAATACGGCGGCATGGGCGGCGACTACTTCGCGCTGGCGCTGGCGCTGGAGGAACTCGGCAAGGTCGACCAGTCGGTGGCGATCACGCTGGAAGCCGGGGTGAGCCTGGGCGCGATGCCGATCTACCGGTTCGGCACCGAGCAGCAGAAACAGCAGTGGCTGCCGCGGCTGACCGCGGGCACCGCGCTGGCCGGCTTCGGGCTCACCGAGCCGGGGTCGGGCTCCGACGCCGGCGGCACCCGCACCACGGCCCGGCTGGACGGCGGGGAGTGGGTGATCAACGGGTCCAAGCAGTTCATCACCAACTCGGGCACCGACATCACCGCCGCGGTCACCGTCACCGCGGTCACCGGAACCCGCGCCGACGGCAAGAAAGAGATCTCCACGATCATCGTCCCGTCCGGCACACCGGGATTCACCGTCGAGCCGACCTACAACAAGGTCGGCTGGAACGCCTCGGACACCCACCCGTTGACCTTCGTCGACGCCCGGGTGCCCGAGGAGAACCTGCTGGGCGCCCGCGGCACCGGGTATGCGAACTTCCTGTCCATCCTCGACGAGGGCCGCATCGCGATCGCCGCGCTGGCCACCGGGGTGGCGCAGGGCTGCGTCGACGAAAGCGTGAAGTACGCCGGCGAACGGGAATCGTTCGGGCAGCCGATCGGGTCGTATCAGGCGATCAGCTTCAAGATCGCCCGGATGGAGGCGCGGGCCCACGTCGCGCGCACCGCCTATTACGATGCGGCGGCCAAGATGCTGGCGGGCCAGCCCTTCAAGAAGGAGGCGGCGATCGCCAAGATGGTCAGCTCGGAGGCGGCGATGGACAACGCCCGCGACGCCACCCAGATCCACGGCGGCTACGGTTTCATGAACGAGTACCCGGTGGCGCGGCACTACCGGGATTCCAAGATCCTCGAAATCGGAGAGGGCACAACGGAGGTGCAACTGATGCTTATCGCGCGATCGCTGGGGCTCGCGTGAGCCGCCCCGACCCCGGCGAGACGGAATCTGGCGACGCCGCGTCGGCGCGTCGCGTCGCAGGATTCCCACTCGGCGAGGGGAAGACCGTCGAACAGCGCGGATTGTGGTTCGAGGAATACGAGATCGGCACCACCTATGCCCACCGGCCCGGACGCACCCTGACCGAAGCCGACAACGTGCTGTTCACCACGTTGACGATGAACACCCAGTCGTTGCACCTGGACGCGGCCTGGGCCGGGCAGCAGCCCGGCTTTCGGGGGGAGCGGCTGGTGAACTCGATGCTGACGCTGTCCACGCTGGTGGGGCTGTCGGTGGCGCAGCTGACGTTGGGCACCATCGTGGCGAACCTGGGTTTTACCGAGGTGTCGTTCCCGAAGCCGGTGTTCCACGGCGACACGCTGTACGCGGAGACCGTCTGCACCGGCAAGCGGGAATCCAAGAGCCGCCCCGGGGAGGGCATCGTCACCCTCGAGCACATCGGGCGCAACCAGGACGGCGAGGTGGTGGCGCGCGCGGTGCGCACCACCCTGGTGCGCAAGCGGCCGGACGGAGACGGCGCATGAGCCTGCGTGCGGCCGGTCCGGCGTGGTTGTTTTGCCCGGCCGACCGTCCGGAGCGGTTCGCCAAGGCCGCCGCGGCCGGCCGACGCTGGTGATCCTGGGACCTCGAGGACGGGGTCGCGGCCGCCGACCGGCCCGCCGCCCGCAAGGCGCTGGTCGACACCCCGCTGGACCCGGCGCGCACCGTGGTGCGGGTCAACCCGGCCGGCACCGACGATCAGGCCCGCGACCTGGAGGCCCTGGCCGGCACTCCCTACACCACGGTGATGCTGGCGAAAACCGA
>PPEA01000291.1 GCA_002967005.1 Mycobacterium talmoniae | reverse complement strand
CGGTGACCTGGCCGGGGCTGGAGGCCGAGGCGGGGTCGACGGGGCGGCCGGTCGGGTTCCGACGCCACCGTGTGCATCCACCCGAGCCAGCATCCCGTGGTGCGCAACGCCTACCGCCCGGCGCCGGACAAGGTCGACTGGGCGCGCCGGGTGCTGGAGGCCGCCCGCACCGAACGCGGCGTGTTCGCGTTCGAGGGCCAGATGGTGGACTCCCCGGTGCTGCGGCACGCCGAGGCGATCCTGCGCCGCGCGGAGTAAAGCCGCCGACCGATGCGGCGTCCCTCACTCGGGCCGGATTCGGTGTCATTTCGGTGCAATTTCTACGCATGCCTGACTTCAGGCGCGTTGACTCTGCGTCCACCCGGCGCCCTTCTCGAACTTTTGCGTGGTCAGCGCAGAGTCAACGCCGGTGGCCTCCGTGCGACGCTCACGGGAAGGCGCGGTAGCGATCTATGAAAGCTAACGAGTTCGACGAACGGTTCGACAACGGCGAGGACATGGCTGCCGCCCTCGATACCGCGCGGGCACGGCGCCCCGGCGAGGAACATCGGCGTGTCAACGTCGATTTCCCGGTCTGGATGATCGCCGAACTCGACCGCGAAGCGACGCGGCTCGGAGTCACCCGCCAATCACTTATCAAGGTCTGGATCGCCGAGAAGCTTGACCAGGGCGGTCACATCGCGGCTTGACCGTCGCCTGACAGCAAATGCGGCGACACGTCCACAGCCCGGCTCCACGTGCGCACGGTCCCTCGGGATTCGCTGGCATAATTGAGGGAAGCGCCCCAAGGAGGCGGGTATGGCCAAGAATCGTCCAACAGCGATGGCCATCGACCTCGAGCCGGTGGCGCTGATCGACGCTGACGGCGCCCCCACCACCGAAACCCGGTACCGCCGGGTTCTGCCCACCGAGACGCTGTGCTGGCTCTACGAGATGATGGTGGTCACCCGCGAGCTGGACACCGAGCTGATCAACCTGCAACGCCAGGGGGAGCTGGCGCTGTTCGCCTCCTGCCGCGGCCAGGAGGCCGCCCAGATCGGTGCGGCCGCCTGCCTGCGCAAGACCGACTGGTTGTTTCCGCAATACCGCGAACTCGGCGTATTCCTGGTGCGCGGCATCCCGGCCGCCCACGTGGCCGCCGCCTGGCGCGGCACCTGGAACGGCGGGTTGGGCTTCACCGAGAAGTGCTGCGCCCCGATCTCGGTTCCGGTGGGTACCCAAACCTTGCACGCGGTCGGCGCCGCGATGGCCGCGCAACGCCTCGGCGAGGACTCGGTCACGGTCGCGTTCCTCGGCGACGGCGGCACCAGCGAGGGCGACGCGCACGAGGCGCTGAACTTCGCGGCGGTGTTCGATGCGCCATGCGTGGTTCTACGTGCAGAACAACCACGTGGGCGATCTCCGTGCCGGTCGCCCACCAGACCGCCGCGGAGTCGATCGCCCACAAGGCCATCCGGGCTACGGGATGCCCGGCGATCCCGGGTCGACGGCAACGATCCGCTGGCCTGCTACGCCGGTGATGGCCGAGGCCGCCGCGCGGGCCCGGGCCGGCGGCGGACCCACCCTGATCGAGGCGGTCACCTACCGGCTGGGCCCGCACACCACCTCCGACGACCCCACCCGTTATCGCCCCCAGGACGAATTCGACCGGTGGTCGGCGCTGGACCCGATCCCGCGCTACCGCACCTACTTGCAGGGCCAGGGTTTGTGGACGCAGCGACTCGAGGACCGCATCTGGGCCCGGGTGGACCGGCTGCGCACCGAGCTGCGGGCGGCGGTGGTGGAGGGACCCGATATCGACGTCGACGAACTGTTCACCACGGTGTTCGCCGAGATGACCCCCGCGCTCGAGGAACAACGCCGAGCGCTGCGCGCCGAGCTGGCCCAGGCGGAGTGAGGGAGGTGCGCGCATGACCCAGATCGCCGAACCCCCCACCCGGGCAACGACGGTGCGCGCGCCGACCGAGTCGGTGACGATGGTGGCGGCGCTGAACCGGGCGCTGCACGACGCGATGGCCCAAGACGAGAAGGTGCTGGTTTTCGGCACCGACGTCGCCGCCCAGGGCGGGGTGTTCCGGGTGACCGAGGGGTTAGCCGAAACGTTCGGCGAGCAGCGCTGTTTCGACACCCCGCTGGCGGAGTCCGCGCTGATCGGCATCACGGTCGGGATGGCGCTGCGCGGCTTTGTGCCGGTGCCCGAAATCCAGTTCGACGGGTTCACCTATCCGGCGTTCGACCAGCTGGTCAGCCACGTGGCCAAATACCGGTCCCGCACCCGCGGCCAGATCGATATGCCGATCACGGTCCGCGTCCCGTCATTCGGGGGAATCGGTGCCGCCGAACATCATTCGGAATCCACCGAGTCGTATTGGGCGCACACCGCCGGGTTGAAGGTGGTGGTGCCGGCGACCCCGTCGGACGCCTACTGGCTGTTGCGACATGCCATCGGGTGCCCGGACCCGGTGATGTTCCTGGAGCCCAAGCGTCGCTACTGGGCCCGCGACGTCGTCGACTTCGCCCACCCGGCACCGCCGATCGGTCGGGCCGCGGTGCGCCGGGCCGGCACCGACGTCACCGTGTTGACCTACGGTGCGCTGGTCGGCACCGCCCTGTCGGCAGCCGAACTCGCCGCCGAACGGCACGGGTGGAGCCTGGAGGTCGTCGACCTGCGGTCGCTGGTGCCGTTGGACTTCGACACCGTCGCCGCCTCGGTGCGGCGGACCGGTCGGTGCGTGGTGCTGCACGAAGGCCCCCGCAGCCTGGGCTACGGCGCGGAGCTGGCCGCCCGCATTTCCGAGGAGCTGTTCTACGAGCTGGAGGCGCCGGTGTTGCGGGCCTGCGGATTTGACACCCCGTACCCGCCGGCGCGGCTGGAGCGGCTGTGGCTGCCGGGCCCGGATCGCCTGCTGGACTGCGTCCAACGCGCGCTGGAGATGCCGTGACCCCGGAGACCGACCGGGTCAAACCATTTCTGGTGCCCGACCTGGGTGAGGGTCTCGACGAGGTGACGGTGTCGAGCTGGAACGTCGCCGTCGGCGACGACGTACACCTCAACCAGACGCTGTGCACCGTGGAGACCGCGAAAGCCGCCGTGGAGATCCCCAGCCCGTACTCGGGCCGGATCGTCGAACTCGGCGGCCCCGAAGGCGCGGTGCTGCCGGTCGGCGCCCTGCTGGCGCGCATCGACACCCAGCCGGACGCGGCGGCGCCCAACGGCAAGACCCCGACCCGCCGGCCGGTGCTGGTGGGCTACGGCGCCGACGATGCGGTCGACACCAGCCGGCGCACCCCCGCCGGACGACCCAAGACCAAGCCC
>PPEA01000290.1 GCA_002967005.1 Mycobacterium talmoniae | reverse complement strand
GCGGTCGGGCGCGCGGGTGATCAGCCAGGCCGCCGAGCCGTCGCCGCTGCTGCGCCGCCGCAGCCTGGCGACCCGCAGCATCGCCCTCGACATCCCGCTGTCCGACCTGTACCGGGCCGCCAAGAGCGGGGGCGGTTCGGTCAACGACGCCTACCTGGCCGGGCTGTCCGGTGCGCTGGGCCGCTACCACGAAGCCCTCGGGGTGCCGATCGCCACGCTGCCGATGGCGGTGCCGGTCAACCTGCGCGCCGAAGCCGACCCCGCCGGCGGCAACCGCTTCACCGGGGTGAACGTGGCCGCCCCGGTCGGTGTCGCCGACCCGGTGGAGCGGATGAAGCGGATCCGCGCGCAGATGACGCAGCGCCGCGAGGAACCCGCCCTGGACATGATCGGTTCGGTGGCGCCGGTGCTGAGCGTGCTGCCGACGTCGGTTCTGGAGATGGTGACCGGTTCGGTCGTCGCCTCCGACGTGCAGGCCAGCAATGTGCCGTTCTACCCCGGGGACACCTATATCGCGGGGGCAAAGGTGTTGCGGCACTACGGCCTTGGGCCGTTGCCGGGGGTGGCGATGATGGTCGTGCTGATCTCCCGGGGCGGGTTCTGCACGATCACGGTGCGCTACGACCGGGCCGCGGTCCGCGACGCGGCGCTGTTCACCCGCTGTTTGACCGAGGGGTTCGACGAGGTGCTGGCCCTGGCCGGTGACCCCGCCCCGCACTGCACGCTGGCGTCGTCGCCGTCGGCGGTGAGCTCATGACCGACACCAAAGCACCCTCGCCGCGCGCCTTGCGGCTGCCCGGGTCGGTCGCCGAGATCGCCGCCAGCCCACCGGGGCCGAAAATCGGCGCGTTCTTCGACCTGGACGGCACGTTGGTGGCGGGCTTCACCGCGGTCATCCTCACCCAGGAGCGGTTCCGGCGTCGCGACATGGGTGTGGGCGAGCTGATCAGCATGGTGCAGGCCGGCCTCAACCACCAGTTGGGCCGCATCGAATTCGAACAACTCATCACCACCGCGTCCTCGGCGCTGCGCGGACGCTCGCTGAGCGACCTGGAGGAGATCGGCGAACGGCTGTTCGTGCAGAAGATCGCGTCGCGGATCTACCCGGAGATGCGGGAGTTGGTGCGCGCGCACCTGGCCCGTGGCCACACCGTGGTGCTCAGCTCCTCGGCATTGACCATCCAAGTCGAACCGGTGGCCCGGTTCCTCGGCATCACCAACACCTTGACCAACCGGTTCGAGACCGACGAGAACGGGGTGCTCACCGGCGGGGTGGTGAACCCGATCCTGTGGGGCCCCGGTAAGGCCGCCGCCGTGCAGCGGTTCGCCGCCGAACACGATATCGACTTGCAGGACAGCTACTTCTACGCCGACGGCGACGAGGACGTGGCGTTGATGTACCTGGTCGGCAACCCGCGACCGACTAACCCCGAAGGCAAGATGGCCGCGGTCGCGCGGCGCCGCGGCTGGCCGATTCTGCGGTTTTCCAGCCGCGGCAGCGGCGGGTTGTTCGGCCAGTTGCGCACGGTGGCCGGGCTGGGGTCGCTGGTCCCGGTCGGCGCCGGCGCGGCGGGGTGGGGGTTGCTCACCCGCAGCCGGCGCCGCGGGGTGAACTTCTTCACCGCGAACTTTCCGCAGCTGCTGTTGGGGATCAACGGGGTGCGGCTGCACGTGCTCGGCAAGGAGAACCTGACCGCGCAGCGGCCGGCGGTGTTCATCTTCAACCACCGCAACCAGGTGGACCCGGTCATCGCCGCCTCGCTGGTGCGGGACAACTGGATCAGCGTGGGCAAGAAGGAACTTGAACGCGACCCCATCGCGGGCACCCTGGGCCGGCTGACCGAGGCCGCGTTCATCGACCGGGACAACCCCACCGCTGCGGTGGAGACGCTGCAGCAAGTCGAGGAGCGCGCCAAGAAGGGCTTGTCGGTGATGATCGCCCCGGAAGGCACCCGGGTGGACACCACCGGGGTCGGGCCGTTCAAGAAGGGGCCGTTTCGGATCGCGATGGCGGCCGGAATCCCGATCGTGCCGATCGTGATCCGCAACGCCGAGGTCGTCGCCGCCCGGGACTCGGTCAGCATCAACCCGGGCACGGTGGATGTCGCTGTCTTCCCGCCGATTTCCGTCGACGACTGGACGGTGGACAACCTGGACGACCGGATCGCCGCGGTGCGCCAACTGTATCTGGACACCCTGGCCAGCTGGCCGGACGGCGAGCTGCCCGAGGTCGGGCTGTATCGCAAACCGGCCGCCCGGAAGGCCGCCACGAAGACCGCGCCGCGCAAGGCGGCCAAAAAAGCGGCCGCCAAAAAAGTCGCGCCCAAAGCGGCCAAGGCGGCCAACCCCAAACCGAGGGGGCGGTCATGACGACACCGGAACCGGTCAGCTTCACCACCACCGAGGACGCGCTGGTGCTGGCCTCGGTGAGCTCGGCGGTGGAGGCCGACCTGGTCAAGAGCTGGCTGCGGCGGCACCGCGCCGAGCACCCGCAGACCAAGATCGACGTGGTGGAGCTGCCGGCCCGCGACGCCGCCCCGGCGGCCCTGGCGCAGCTGGTGGAGCAACTGGAGGCCGACGAGGACCGCTCGGTGGTTCCGGTGCGGGTGTTCTGGATGCCGCGGGCGGGCGCGTCGGCGCTGTCCCGGCTGGCGGCGGTGCTGCCGGGTCGAGATCCCTACCACCCCAACGAACGTCAGCAGCGGCGGATCGTGCACACCGAACCGTCCCGGGTCCGGGTGGTGGCCGGTGAATCGGCGAAGGTGTCCGAGCTGCGTCAGCAGTGGCGCGACCAGACGGTGGGGGACAGCCCCCGCGATTTCGCCCACTTCGTCACCCGGCGGGCGCTTCTGGCGATGGAACGCGCCGAGTACCGGATCCTGGGGCCGCAATACAAGTCGCCGCGGCTGGTCAAGCCGGAGATCTTGGCGTCCGCGCGGTTCCGCGCCGGCCTGGAGAAGATCCCGGGCGCCACCCTGGAAGAAGCCGGCAAGATGCTCGACGAACTGGCCACCGGCTGGAGCCGGGTGTCGGTCGACCTGGTGTCGGTGCTGGGCCGGCTGCTCAGCCGCGGCTTCGACCCCGACCTGGACTACGACGAATACCAGATCGCGGCGATGCGCGCCGCGCTGGAAGCCCACCCGGCGGTGCTGCTGTTTTCCCACCGGTCCTACATCGACGGCGCGGTGGTGCCGGTGGCGATGCAGGAGAACCGGCTGCCGCCGGTGCACGTGTTCGCCGGGATCAACCTGGCATTCGGGGTGATGGGTCCGCTGATGCGGCGCTCGGGGGTCATCTTCATCCGGCGCAGCATCGACACCGCGCTGTATAAGTACGTGCTCAAGGAGTACGTCGGCTACGTCGTCGAGAAGCGGTTCAACCTGAGCTGGTCGATCGAGGGCACCCGGTCGCGGACCGGGAAAATGCTGCCGCCCAAGCTGGGCCTGATGAGCTACGTCGCCAACGCCTACCTCGACGGGCGCGCCGACGACATTCTGCTGCAACCGGTGTCGATCAGCTTCGACCAGTTGCACGAGATCGCCGAGTACGCCGCCTACGCCCGCGGCGGCGAGAAGACCCCGGAGAGCTTCGGCTGGCTGTACAACTTCATCAAGGCCCAGGGCGAACGCAACTACGGCAAGATCTACGTCCGCTTCCCCGAGGCGGTGTCGATGCGCCAGTACCTCGGCGACCCCGGCGGGGAGGTCGCCACCGACGACGCCGCCCGGCGGCTGGCGCTGCAGAAGATGGCGTTCGAGGTGGCCTGGCGGATCCTGCGGGCCACCCCGATCACCGCCACCGGGTTGGTGTCGGCGCTGCTGCTGACCACCCGTGGGCTGGCGCTGACCCTCGACCAGCTGCACCACACCCTGCAGGACTCGCTGGACTACTTGGACCGCAAGCAAACCCCGGTATCCACCAGTGCGCTGCGGCTGCGCACCCCCGAAGGGGTGCGCGCGGCGGTCGACGCGCTGTCCAACGGGCATCCGATCACCCGGGTGGACGGCGGCCGCGAACCGGTGTGGCGCATCGCCCCCGAAGACGAGCATGCCGCCGCGTTCTACCGGAACTCGGTGATCCACGCCTTCTTGGAAACCTCCATCGTCGAGTTGGCGCTGTCGCACGTGCGGCGGGTCGACGACGACCGGCTGCAGGCGTTCTGGGACCAGGCGATGCGGCTGCGTGACCTGCTGAAGTTCGATTTCTACTTCGCCGACTCGGCGGCGTTTCGGGCCAACATCGCCGAAGAAATGGCCTGGCACGGCGACTGGGAAACCCGGGTCGCGCCGGCGGCGACGAGATCGACGCCATGCTGTACGCCAAGCGGCCGCTGATGGCGGGCGTCGATGCTGCGGGTGTTCTTCGAGGCCTACGAGATCGTCGCCGACGTGTTGCGCAGCGCCCCGGCCGAGATCGGCGACCAAGACCTGACCCAGGTCGCGCTCGGGGTCGGTCGCCAGTACGTGGCCCAAGGCCGGGTGCGCAGCAGCGAGTCGGTGTCCACCTTGCTGTTCGCGACCGCGCGGCAGGTGGCCGCCGACCAGGACCTGCTGCAGCCCGCCGACGATCTGGGCGACCTGATGGAGCGGCGGGCGGCGTTTCGGCGCGAGCTGCGCGACATCCTGCGCGACATCAACCACGTCGACAAGATCGCCCGCGCGCAGTTCGTCGCCCGCGAAGCCGAGCGGCGCCAGCGCGACTCCTGAGCCCGTCGGCCCGGCTCAGCCGCCCCGAGTCTAGGCCCATACGCTGGAGGTATGGCGTCCACGACTTCCGGCAGACACGCGACGGTGTGGCCGATGCCGGTGGCCGCCGCGGCGCCGGCCGGGAGCGTGGCGGCCGGGCTGGCCGCGTTGTCGCTGGCCGACGCGCTGACCGCCACCGGCCTGCCCGACCCGGG
>PPEA01000029.1 GCA_002967005.1 Mycobacterium talmoniae | reverse complement strand
CGGCGGCCCGCCGACCGGCGACGGTCGCCCCCACGCCCAGCACCGCACCGATCCCGGTGCCGACCCCCAGACCGGTCAGGACGGCGGTGCTCGACAACCCTGGGAACAAGGTCACCGTCGTCAACGCCAGCGAGAGCAGCACCAGCGCCCACACGATGACCCAGGCGACGACGTTTTGTCGCACCGTGTTGACCCACGGTCCCAGCACCGGGCGGTCGTTGCACAGCAGCACCAAAAACACCGTCGCCGAGGGCAGCAGCACACCGGCAAGGGCCTGCACCCCCTGGGTGATCAGGCCCAGCACGTGGTCGGGGCTGAACGCGACCGCCGCCGACACCGCCAGCAGCGCGGCGTAGGCGCCGTAGAACAGCGGCGCCTCGGTGGGCTTCCAGTGCAGCGAGTGTCGCTGGCCCATCGCGTCGCCCAGGGCGTACGTGGTGGCCAGGCCCACCGCGTTGGCGCCGATCAGCGAGGCGTCCAGCAGCACAACGGCAAACAGCACCCCCACCGCGCGCCCGGCGTGGTGGGACAGGCTGGCCGCCACCGCACCCGCGTCGGTGAACTGGCCGGCATCGGCGGAGCCGCCCAGCCCGAACGCGGTGACCGCGATCAGCGCGGTGGCGCCGAGCATCACCACCACAATGCCCAGCACCAGATCGGCCCGTGCGTAGGGGATCCAACGCGGGGTGATGCGTTTGTCGACCACATTGGACTGCTGAAAGAACAATTGCCAGGGCGCCACCGTGGTTCCGACGATGGCGATCAGCAACAGCAGCAGCGTGGAGTCCAGCCCGCCCGGAAGCTGCGGCACCAGACCGCCCACCGTGCCGGCCACGGTGGGATGCACCAGCAGCGTCATGGGGATGACGACCACGTTGACCGCGATGAGCAGAAACATCAGCGCTTCCCAGCGCCGGAAGGAGCCGCCGGCGACCACCGCGAACAACAGCGCCGCCGCGGCCGGGATCGCGATTGCCTTGGGGCACCCCAGAAATCCGAGCGCCAGGGAGACCCCGATGAACTCGGTGACGATCGTCAACCCGTTGAGGATCAACAGGTCACCCACGCTGAACGCGCCCCAGAATTTGCCGAACCGCGCGAAGATCAGCCGCGCGTGGCCCACCCCGGTCACCGCGCCCAACCGCAGCACCATCTCCTGGTTGACGTAGAGCACCGGGATCAGCAGCACCAGCGTCCACAGCAGCTTCATGCCGTAGTTCTGGCCGGCCTGGGCGTAGGTCGCGACACCGCCGGCGTCGTTGTCGCCCACCATGACGATCAGCCCGGGACCACTGATGACCAGCAGGGTGCGCAGCCGCTGCCAGCGGTTACGGCGTGCGCCCACATCGGCGTGCTGGATCCGCCCGAACGCGCCGACGATATCCCCGACGTGCGCCGAATCGGCCGCCGCGGGGCGGGCCGACCCGGCGACCGTGTCGGACTGGTGGATGAGCACGTCGAGCGCTGTCGACGGCTCGCTTTCCTGCATGGTCATCGGTGCTTAGCCCCGCCGGTGCGTGGGGTGGCCGCCCAGCGAAGCGGTGATCACCGCGACCGGCATCCGGGACACGTAGGCAGCGGCCCGCTGCTGCGGGGTGCGCCGCGCCCACAACCGGCTCGCCGCCGTGCGGCCGGCGTGCAGCAACGTGGACCGCCGGGCGGTCGGGATCGGGTGTGCGAGAACAAAAGCCATGATCGTCTCCTGTCGGGAGGCCCGACCGGCGACCGCAGTTCGTTCGCCGCTACCAGCACGGATTCGGCCGCACCGTCGACCCGCGGCGAGCGGGCAGCGTGAAACAGCGGCCGAAAGCGTCGGATTCAGGCAGCGGAAGAAGCGCCGGGACCGGATCGGGACGAATGGGTCGAATACGCATACGGACTATCGCTGGGACTCATCTCGCCCTCACCTCCTCACGGCCAGGACACACGGGGGTGTCACCAAATTCGCACGCACAGAAGGGGAAACAGTGGCCGCCCGGAATCGGCGGACACGCACCCCTCTCGTCAGAGCTTCGGCACTACACGGCGTATCCGGAAACCGTCCGGAAGCCACTTGGGCTCAACCCTTAAGCCGGGAAGAGCTGTCCTGACCCGGGGCGTCTCTCGACGTTCGGGGTCAGTGGCCTATATCCGTGCAGACGCCTCACCTAGCGAGGTGCTCGCGATGTCCATGGTCGCATGGCGGTACGGAGGCGTCAAACGGATTCGAAGTGGCCGGGCCGTAAACTTCCCGCGATGGCCGAAATCGCCCCACCGCGCGCCCCCCTGAGCCTGATGACGCAGGTCTGGCGGTTTGTCGTCACCGGCGGCCTGTCGGCGATCGTCGACTACGGCCTCTACCAGTTACTGGATGTGGTGGCGCACGTGCAGATCGACGCGGCCAAAGCCACCAGTTTTGTTGCGGGCACCATCACCGCCTACCTGATCAACCGGCGGTGGACCTTCCAGGCCGCGCCGAGCACCGCCCGTTTTGTCGCGGTCATGGTGCTCTACGCGGTCACCTTCACCGCCCAGGTCGGCATCAACCACGTGTGCCTCGACCTGTTCCACTACCACGAACGGCCGTGGGCCAAGCCGGTGGCTTTCGTCATCGCCCAGGGCACCGCCACGGTGATCAATTTCATCGTGCAGCGGGCGGTGATCTTCCGGATGCGCTGAGCCCCGGGCCCGTCGCGGTACCCTTGCCAGCGATGTCTACCCAGCCAGCGGCTGTTCCGGCCCTCACACGACGTGCCCTCACCGGGTTCGGCCACACCGCGCCGACGGTCGCCCAAGTCCTGTCCACCCCGGACGTCGAGGCGATCGCCACCGTCGTCAAGCAGGTCGCCGACGCCAACTCCGACAGTCCGGCACATCTGCGCCGCGGCGTCCTGGCGCGGGGCCTGGGCCGATCCTACGGGGATCAGGCCCAAAACGGCGGCGGCGTCGTCGTCGACATGACCCCGGTCAACAAGATCCACTCGCTGGACGCCGACACGGCGATCGCCGACGTCGACGGCGGGGTGAGCCTGGATCAGCTGATGAAGGCGGCGCTGCCGTTCGGGCTGTGGGTGCCGGTGCTGCCCGGCACCCGGCAGGTCACCGTGGGCGGAGCGATCGCCTCGGACATCCACGGCAAGAACCACCACAGCGCCGGCAGTTTCGGTAACCACGTGCTGTCGATCGACCTGCTGATGGCCGACGGCCAGGTGCGCACCATCACCCCCGACGGCCCGGAGGCCGAGCTGTTTTGGACCACCGTCGGCGGCAACGGCCTGACCGGCATCGTGCTGCGGGCCCGCATCGCGATGACCCGCACCGAGACCGCCTACTTCATCGCCGACGGCATCGCCACCAAGGACCTCGACGAGACGGTCGCGGTGCACCTGGACGGCAGCGAAGACAAATACACCTACTCGGCCGCCTGGTTCGACCTGATCAGTCCGCCGCCGAAACTGGGCCGCGCGGCGGTCAGCCGGGGCAGCCTGGCCACACTCGATCAGCTGCCGAAGAAGCTGGCCAAAAACCCGCTGAAATTCAATGCGCCGCAACTGCTGAGCGTGCCGAACATCTTCCCGGTCAGCGCGATGAACAAGCTGTCGTTCATGGCGATCGGCGAGGTGTACTACCGGATGGGCGGCACCTACACCGGCAAGATCCTGAACCTGTCGCAGTTCTACCACATGCTCGACCTGGTCAGCGGGTGGAACAACAGTTACGGGCCAGCAGGTTTCGCCCAACACCAGTTCCTGGTGCCGCCGGATGCCCTGGAGGAGTTCAAGGCCATCATCCGGTGGATCCAGACCCGCGGGCACTACTCGGCGCTCAACGTGTTCAAGCTGTTCGGGCCGGGCAACCAAGCGCCGCTGAGCTTCCCGATGGCCGGCTGGAACGTCGCGATGGACTTCCCGAACAAGCCCGGTGTCAACGCATTCCTCAACGAACTCGACGACCGGGTGATGGAGTTCGGCGGGCGGGTGTACACCGCCAAGGATTCCCGGGTCAACGCGGAGCGCTTCCACAAGATGTATCCCCGGATCGACGAGTGGATCGCGGCGCGGCGCAAGGCCGATCCCCACGGCGTCTTCGCCTCCGACATGGCCCGCCGCCTGGAACTGCTGTAGAAAGGCCCACCGAACATGATCGACGCCACCGGAAACCCGCAGACGATGCTGCTGCTCGGCGGCACCTCCGAGATCGGGCTGGCGATCTGCGAACGCTACCTGCAGAACGCGCACGCGCGGGTGATCCTGGCCTGCCTGCCCGACGACCCCGGCCGCGACGCCGCGGTCCAGCAGATGGAGACCGCCGGCGCCAAGTCGGTGGAACTCATCGACTTCGACGCGTTGGACACCGAGGCCCACCCGAAGGTGATCGAGCAGGCCTTCTCTGGCGGTGATGTCGACGTGGCGATCGTCGCGTTCGGGCTGGACGCCGACGCCGAGGAACTGTGGCAAAACCAGCGCAAAGCCGTGCAGGTCGCCGAGATCAACTACACCGCAGCGGTTTCGGTGGGTGTGTTGCTCGCCGAGAAGATGCGCACCCAGGGCTTCGGCCAGATCATCGCGATGAGCTCGGTCGCCGGGGAGCGGGTGCGCCGATCCAACTTCGTCTACGGGTCCACCAAAGCCGGCCTGGACGGCTTCTACCTGGGTCTCGGCGAGGCGCTGCGCCCGCACGGGGTCCGGGTGCTGGTGATCCGGCCCGGTCAGGTGCGCACCCGCTTCAGCGCGCACGTCAAGGAAGCGCCGCTGACCGTCGACAAGGATTACGTCGCCAACCTCGCGGTCACCGCCGCCGCGAAGGGGAAGGACTTGGTTTGGGCGCCGGCGCATTCCGCTACGTGATGATGGTGTTGCGGCACGTTCCGCGGGCAATCTTCCGTAAGCTGCCCATCTGATCATGCGGAACGCACTGGCCAGCGTGGGCCAGATGATCCTCGCCGCCGCGATCGCCCTCGCGGTCGCGGTGATCTCGCTGATCGCCATCGCCCGGGTCGAATGGCCCGCCTACCCGTCGTCGAATCAACTGCACGCGCTGACCACCGTCGGCCAGGTCGGCTGCATCGCGGGGCTGATCGGCGCCGGGTGGCTGTGGCGGCGGGGTCGGCGGCGGGTGGCACAGCTTTCGGCGCTGGTGTTCGTGTCGGCGTTCTCGGTGGTCACCCTGGCGATGCCGTTGGGCGCGACCAAGCTGTACCTGTTCGGCATCTCCGTCGACCAACAGTTCCGCACCGAGTACCTGACTCGGCTCACCGACAGCCCCGCGCTGCGCGATATGACCTACCTCGGCCTGCCGCCGTTCTACCCGCCGGGCTGGTTTTGGCTCGGCGGCCGGGCGGCCGCGCTGACCGGGACACCGGGCTGGGAGATGTACAAGCCGTGGGCGATCACCTCGATCACCATCGCGGTCGCGGTGGCGCTGGTGCTGTGGACCCGGCTGATCCGCTTCGAACTCGCGGTGACCGTCACGGCCGCCACCGCGGCGGTGACGCTGGCCTACAGCTCGCCGGAGCCGTACGCCGCGATGATCACCGTGCTGCTGCCGCCGGTGCTGGTGCTGACCTGGTCCGGGCTGCGCGCCGCGGGGCGGACCTTGACCGCCGAGACGGAATCTGGCGACCGACACGCCGACGAGCCCGTCGCCGGATTCCCACTCGCGGGCGCGAGTCGACGAGTGGCGCCACGGCTGGGGCGCAATCGTCGGCGCCGGCATCTTCCTGGGCTTCGCGGCCACCTTCTACACCCTGCTGGTGGTCTACAGCGCGTTCACCGTCACGCTGATGGCCGCGGGGCTGGCCGCGGCGCGCGGGCGCCAAAGCGGACGCAAAGCCGCCCTCGACCCGCTGGTGAGGCTGGCGATCATCGGTGTGATCGCGGTGGCCATCGCGTCGACCACCTGGCTGCCGTTCGTGCTGCGCGCCGCTCGGCAACCGATGTCCAACACCGGCAGCGCCTATCACTATCTGCCGCCCGCCGGCCGCCGAGCTGACCTTCCCGAGCCTG
>PPEA01000289.1 GCA_002967005.1 Mycobacterium talmoniae | reverse complement strand
ACCACGGCGATGACCGCCACCCTGCGCTGGCTGGCCGACACCGTCGACCGCGACCCGGCCGGGCACTTCACCAGCCCGGACCGCGGGGACGCCGCGGCGCTGCTGCGCTGGCTGGCCGACGGGCATTTCGTGCTGCTGGGTTACCAGCGCGGGCCGGTGCACGACGGGCAGGTGTCGGTGGACGAATCGGCCCGGCTGGGGGTGATGCGGCTGCGCAAGGCGTCGCATTCCCGGCTCACCGACCGCAACGGGCTGCTGGTGTTGGCCCAGGCCACCGTGCCCAGCTACATGCGGTTCGGCTCCTACACCTACATCGTGGTGCTGCGGGAAAGCACGCCCACCAGCCTCATCGAGCACCGCTTCGTCGGGCTGTTCACCGTCGCCGCGATGAACGCCAACGTGCAAGAGATCCCGATGATCTCGCGCACGGTGCAGCAGGCGCTCACGTTGTCCGAACGCGACCCCAGCCATCCCGGGCAGCTGCTGCTCGACATCATCCAAACCGTCCCGCGCCCGGAGCTGTTCGCGATGAGCGCCGAACGGCTGTTGACCATGGCGATGGCGGTGGCCGACCTGGGATCGCGGCGGCGGGCGTTGCTGTTTCCGCGCGCCGACCGGCTCGGGCGGTTCGTGTCGTGCCTGGTGTATCTGCCCCGCGACCGCTACACCACCGCGGTCCGGTTGGCGATGCAGGACATCCTGGTCCGCGAATTCGGCGGCACCAGCCTGGAATACACCGCGCGGGTCAGTGAAGCACCCTGGGCGCTGCTGTATTTCGTGATCCGGCTGCCGGACGGGGCGGGGGCCCCCGCGGTGGACACCTCGGAGAACAACCGGGTGCGGATCCAGGGGCTGCTGACCGAGGCCGCGCGCACCTGGGCCGACCGGCTGCTGGGCGCGGTGGCGGCGACCGCGATTCCACAGCGGGACGCCGAACACTACGCGGCCGCGTTCCCCGAGGTCTACAAGCAGGCCGTCACCCCCACCGAGGCGATCGAGGACATCGCCATCATCGAAGAGCTGACCGATGATTCGGTGAAGTTGGTGCTGTCCGAACGCGACGAGGACCGCATCGCCAAGCTGACCTGGTATCTGGGTGGGCACGGGGCGTCGCTGAGCCAGCTGCTGCCGATGCTGCAGAGCATGGGTGTGGTGGTGCTCGAGGAGCGCCCGTTCACCGTCACCCGGCCCGACGGGCTCGCGGTGTGGATCTACCAGTTCAAGATCTCACCGCATCCGACCATCGAGATCCCGGCGGCCGGCCCGCAGCGCGACGCCATCGCGGCGCGGTTCTCCGACGCCGTCACCGCGATCTGGCAGGGCCGCAACGAGATCGACCGGTTCAACGAACTGGTGTTGCGGGCCGAACTGACCTGGCAACAGGTGGTGATCCTGCGTGGTTACGCGAAATACCTGCGGCAGGCCCGGTTTCCGTACAGCCAGACCCACATCGCCTCGGTGCTCAACGACTACCCGCACACCGCGCGGTCCTTGGTGGCGCTGTTCGAGGCGCTGTTCGACCCGCGGCCGTCCGGTTCGGCCAAGAGCCGCAACGCGCAAGCCGCCGCGGCCGCGGTGACCGCCGACATCGACGCGCTGGTGAGCCTGGACACCGACCGGGTGCTGCGGGCGTTCGCGTCGCTGATCCAGGCCACGTTGCGGACCAACTACTTTGTGACCCGCGAGAATTCGGCGCGCGGCCAGAATATTTTGGCGTTCAAGCTCCGGTCGCAGCTGATCGAGGAGCTGCCGCTGCCGCGCCCCGAGTTCGAGATCTTCGTCTACTCGCCGCGGGTGGAAGGGGTGCACCTGCGGTTCGGCTACGTGTCGCGTGGCGGGTTGCGCTGGTCGGACCGCCGGGAGGACTACCGCACCGAGATCCTGGGCCTGGTCAAGGCGCAGGAGGTCAAAAACGCCGTCATCGTCCCGGTCGGCGCCAAGGGCGGGTTCGTGGTCAAAACCCCGCCGCTGCCCACCGGGGACCCCGCCGCCGACCGCGACGCCACCCGCGCCGAGGGCATCGCCTGCTACCGGCTGTTCATCTCCGGGCTGCTCGACGTCACCGACAACGTCGACCACGCCACCGGCGCGGTGAACCCGCCCCCGCAGGTGGTGCGCCGCGACGGCGACGACGCCTACCTGGTGGTGGCCGCCGACAAGGGCACCGCCAGCTTCTCCGACATCGCCAACGACGTCGCCAAGTCCTACGGGTTCTGGCTGGGCGACGCGTTCGCCTCGGGCGGTTCGGTGGGCTACGACCACAAGGCGATGGGGATCACCGCCAAGGGCGGCTGGGAGTCGGTCAAGCGGCACTTCCGGGAGATGGGCGTCGACACCCAGACGCAAGACTTCACCGTGGTGGGCATCGGCGACATGAGCGGGGACGTGTTCGGCAACGGCATGCTGCTGTCCACCCACATCCGGCTGATCGCCGCCTTCGACCACCGGCACATCTTCTTAGACCCCGACCCGGACGCCGCGCGGTCCTTCACCGAGCGGCAGCGGATGTTCGAGCTGCCGCGGTCCAGCTGGGACGACTACGACAAGTCGCTGATCAGCGCGGGCGGCGGGGTGTTCGCCCGCGGCCAGAAGTCCATCCCGGTCAGCCCGCAGGCGCGGGCCGCGTTGGGCATCGACGACGACGTCACCGAGATGACCCCGCCCAACCTGATCCGGGCCATCCTGCGGGCGCCGGTAGACCTGCTGTGGAACGGCGGCATCGGCACCTACATCAAGGCCGAAAGCGAATCCGACGCCGACGTCGGTGACCGCGCCAACGACCCGGTGCGGGTCAACGCGAACCAGGTGCGGGCCAAGGTGATCGGCGAAGGCGGCAACCTGGGCGTCACCTCGCTGGGCCGGGTCGAGTTCGACCTGTGCGGCGGCCGGATCAACACCGACGCGCTGGACAACTCCGCCGGGGTGGACTGCTCCGACCACGAGGTCAACATCAAGATCCTGATCGACGCGCTGGTCACCGCCGGCAAGGTCGATCCCGCCGACCGCACCGAGCTGCTGCTGTCGATGACCGACGAGGTGGGCCGGCTGGTGCTGGTCGACAACGCCGACCAGAACGACCTGCTGGGCACCAGCCGGGCCAACGCGCCCAGCCTGCTGCCGGTGCACGCCATGCAGATCAAGCATCTGGTGGCCGACCGCGGCCTGAACCGCGAGCTGGAAGCGCTGCCGTCGGAAAAGGAGATCGACCGGCGCGCCGAGGCCGGGCTGGGCCTGACCTCCCCGGAGCTGGCCACGCTGATGGCCCACGTCAAGCTGGGGCTCAAGGCCGAGGTGCTGGCCACCGACCTGCCCGACCAGGACGTGTTCGCCGCCCGGTTGCCGCGGTACTTCCCGGCGGTGCTGGCGCAGCGGTTCGGCCCCGAGATCCGCTCCCATCAGCTGCGCCGCGAGATCGTGACCACCATGCTGATCAACGATCTGGTCGACACCGCCGGCATCACCTACGCCTACCGGATCACCGAGGACGTCGGGGTCGGGTTGGTCGACGCGGTGCGCACCTACGTCGCAACCGACGAGATCTTCGGGGTGGGCGAGGTGTGGCGGCGGATCCGGGCGGCCGCCGACGCCAACGGGATGCCGGTGGCGGTCTCGGACCGGATGACGCTGGACCTGCGGCGGCTCATCGACCGGGCCGGGCGGTGGCTGCTCAACTACCGTCCGCAGCCGTTGGCCGTCGGCGCCGAGATCAACCGGTTCGCCAAGAAGGTCAAGGCCCTGACGCCGCGCATGGCGGAATGGTTGCGCGGCGACGACAAGGCCATCGTGGCCAAGCAGACCGCCGAGTTCGTTTCCCGCGGCGCCCCGCAGGATTTGGCGCTGGTGGTGGCCACCGGCCTGTACCAGTACAGCCTGCTCGACATCATCGACATCGCCGATATCATCGACCGCGACGAAGCCGAGGTCGCCGACACCTACTTCGCCCTGATGGATCGGCTCGGCACCGACGGGCTGCTCACCGCGGTGTCCGCGCTGCCCCGCGACGACCGCTGGCATGCGTTGGCGCGGTTGGCGATTCGCGACGACATCTACGGCTCGCTGCGGTCGCTGTGTTTGGATGTGCTCGCCGTCGGCGAGCCCGATGAGGATGGGGTGCAAAAGATCGCCGAGTGGGAGCACATCAACGGGTCCCGGGTGGAGCGGGCGCGCCGCACGCTCACCGAAATCTACGCGTCCGACGAGCGGGACCTGGCCGCGCTGTCGGTGGCGGCCCGCCAGATCCGCAGCATGACGCGGACCAGTGGCCGGGGATCCGGGCGGTGAGCCGCGCCGGCGGGTTCGTCACGCCAGTCCCGGTGCGCTGGTCGGACATCGACATGTACCAGCACGTCAACCACGCCACCATGGTCACCATCCTCGAAGAGGCCCGGGTGCCGTTTTTGGCGCCGGTTTTCGGCGGCGAGATCATCACCACCGGCCTGCTGATCGCCGAGGTGCGGGTCGCCTACAAGGGGCAGCTGCGGCTGATGGATTCGCCGCTGCAGGTGACGATTTGGGTGCAGCGGCTGCGCGCGGTGGACTTCACCCTGGGCTACGAGGTGCGCTCGGTCAACGCCGACCCCGACTCCAAACCGGCGGTGATCGCCGAATCCCAGCTGGCGGCCTTCGACATCGACGAGCAGAAGCTGGTGCGGCTGTCCCCGGAGCATCGGGAGTACCTGCAGCGTTGGCAGCGGTAGCCACCCGGCGGCGAGCAGACGCAAAAGTCCCCTTTCGGCAGCGTTTTTGGGTGCTTTTGCGTCTGCTCGCGGGGGGTAGGATTCGCTGAGACTCAGTTGCCACGGGGGGAAGCGCTAGATGAAGACACCGATCCTGGTGGTCGTGTGGGTGCTGAGCGTGGCGCTCTGCGGGCTGGGTCTGTTGTGGCCGCTGCTGGGGACCTCGGGCGCGGTGGCCGCGGCCACCGATCCGGCGACGATCACGAACTACGACGCGACGTATCGGATCGCCGCCGACGGGCACTTGACTGCCACCGAGCGGCTGACGGTGAACCTGCCGGCCGACCGGCACGGCATCTTCTGGTTCTTTCCGGTCGCCGATCCGACCGACCCGCACCTGCGGCTGGTGCCGACCGTGACCGCGATAACCATGGACAACCACCCGGTGCCGGTCAGCTACTCGTGGCGCGATGGTCGCAGCGTCTACGTCGCGCAGATCGGTGACGCCGATGCGACGGTGAGCCCCGGTGCGCACACCTACGTGGTCGACTACCGCGTCGACGGGGTGCTGGCGAAACCATCCAGTGCGGCAGGGGATTTCACCACCCGCGCCGGCGCGAACCGGACCGACCCCGGCTCGACGTTCTACTGGAACGTGGTCGGCTTCTGGGAGATGCCGATCCGGGCCGCGCACGTCGCCATCGAGCTGCCCGACGCCTCCGGGCTGGTGCAGTGCGCGGCCAGCAAACCGGGTCGATTCCGTGCACCATCGACGGCGCCGGCACCGACCGCGTCACGGTGACCGCGGCCGAACTGCCGGCCCGCAACCCGGTCACCGTCCGCGTCG
>PPEA01000288.1 GCA_002967005.1 Mycobacterium talmoniae | reverse complement strand
CGCTGCCGGGACCGTCGGCCAGCCCCGCGACAAACCACGGGTGCGCCGAGCTGGTGTGGTTGGGCACCAGATCCATGGTGACCTTGATGCCGCGCCGGTGGGCGCCGTCGATGAGGCGGTCCAGCGCGTCCAGCCCGCCGAACAGCGGGTCGACGTCGCGCGGGTCGGCCACGTCGTAGCCGTGGTCGACCATCGGTGAGACGGTGACCGGGTTGAGCCACAGCGCGTCGACGCCCAGGGCGCTCAGGTAGTCCAGCCGGGCGGTCACCCCGTCCAGGTCACCGACCCCGTCGCCGTCGCTGTCGGCGAACGAGCGGGGATACACCTGGTAGAACACGGCGTCGCGCCACCAGGGACGGTTAGCGGCGCGGCCCATCAAAACGGGGTGTTGACCAGGAAGTTGGCGGCGTTCTGCAGGTAGTCGAGCAGTTCCCGGCGATGCTCGTCGCCCAGGGTGTCCGCGTCGATCTCGCCGATCGCGATGTCCATGCAGCGCAACCAGGCGTCCCGCTCGATCGGGGTGATCCGGAACGGCACATGGCGCATCCGCAGCCGGGGATGACCACGGCGTTCCGAGTAGGTCCGGGGGCCGCCCCAGTACTGCTCGAGGAACATCCGCAGCCGCTCCTCGGCGCCGTGCAGATCCTCCTCGGGGTACAGCGGGCGCAGGATCTCGTCCTCGGCGACCAGCTGGTAGAACCGCGACACGATCGCGTGGAAGGTGTCGGCGCCGCCGATGGCGTCATAGAAGGACTGCTGTTGTACCGGCTCCATCTCCTCCATTGTGGGCCATGGCGGCGGCGGCCGGCACGCGCGGTGGGCCACCCGAAGTTCACCGGATCGACCAGCGAACGCACAGCAAATTTGGGTGCGGTCGCTGCCGAATCATGGTGGACTGGTCCGCGGAGGACCAATGGCGCAGCGCAGACACCGCCGCGGCCACCACAGTTCCGGTGCCGCGGCAGGCCTAACCGGGCCCGCAGCCGGCGCCTGCCTGCATGCCGTCGAGACCCGCCCCGCGGCCGAGAGCGTGTGGACCCGTCGGCGGGTGCTGCTGCTGAACTCCACCTACGAGCCGCTGACCGCGTTGCCGCTGCGGCGGGCGTCATCATGCTGATCTGCGGCAAGGCCGACGTCGTGCACGAGGACCCGTCCGGGTGCGTCATCCACTCGGCCACCCGCGCGGTCGCGGTGCCGTCGGTGATCCGGCTGCGCTGCTACGTCCGGGTGCCCTACCGGGCCCGGGTGCCGCTGACCCGGTCGGCGCTGATGCACCGCGACCGGTTAAGCTGCGCCTACTGCGGGGGCCGGGCCGACACCGTCGACCACGTGGTGCCGCGCAGCCGCGGCGGCGACCATTCCTGGGAGAACTGCGTGGCCTGCTGCTCGACCTGCAATCACCGCAAGGCCGACCGGCTGCTGGGCGAACTGGGCTGGACGCTGCACCGGGTGCCGACGTCGCCGACGGGGCAGCATTGGCGGCTGCTGTCGTCGGTCAAGGAACTCGACCCGAGCTGGGCGCGGTACCTGGGCGAGGGCGCGGCCTAGTTCGCGGTGGGATACGGTTTGCGTCGTGAGCATGTCGGAGATCCACCTGTACTTCGTGGGCATCCCGCTGTTGATCGTCGCCGTGCTGGCGGTGCTGATCTGGTCGGGCAAGGGCGCCCACCCGGCGACCTACAAGATGTCCGAGCCGTGGACGCATCCGCCGATCCTGTGGGCGGCGACCGATGAGGTCGTCGGCGGTCACCACGGTCATGGTGCGTCGGAGTTGAGCGTGGGGGGTGGCGCAAGTGGCAAGTGGTGAAGTCGCGACGGTCGCGCCGGCCGAGCTGCCGCTCGGGTCGGTGATCACCACCAGCGGTCGGATTTCCGGGGTCACCGAGCCCGGCGCGCTGTCGGTGCAGTACCCGTTTCCCACCAAGGACCTGGTCACCCTCGACGATGCGCTGACCTACGGCACACGGGCGGCCAAGGCGCGGTTCGCGGTGTACATCGGCGACCTCGGCGAGGACACCGCCGCCCGGGCCCGGGAGATCCTGGCCAGCGTCCCGACGCCCAACAACGCGGTGCTGCTCGCGGTCTCGCCCGACCAGCACGCGATCGAGGTGGTCTACGGCGCGGAGGTCCGCGGCCGCGGCGCCGAGTCGGCCGCCCCGCTGGGGGTGGCGCCGCCGCCTCGGCGTTTGCCGAAGGGGAACCTGATCGACGGGCTGGTCAGCGCGGTGCGGGTGCTGTCCGCCGGCATCTCCCCGGCCTAGCCCGGTTGCCGCGGTTGCCGCGTTTGCCGCCGAGCGTGCGTGTCCCCGGTCGACACCAACGTAACTGGTTTTAGTCAAGGGGTTGGGGGGCCTGCCCGTTCCTCGTCTCTACGTAGTCCGTCAAGCGGGGTCTGATTTTTCCCCGACAGCGTGCAATCGAGTTTGGTGAGGAAGGGG
>PPEA01000287.1 GCA_002967005.1 Mycobacterium talmoniae | reverse complement strand
CTCGGCGTAGGACCCCAACGCGGTCTGGGCCTGCAGCAGCAGCCGCTGCGCCACCCCGACCTCGGTTTCGGCCTGCACCCCCCCGGACACCAGCGCCACGAAGTCGCGCGCTTTCAGCTCGGCCTCCCGGGTCATCTCCCAGGCCGCCGACCACACCAGGGTGCGGGGCAGCGGTTCGGCGATGTCCGCGATGCGCTCCAGCGCGGTGGCCAGCGACGCGGGGTCCAGCCGCAGCGCGCAGTAGGTCAGGTCGTCGTCGTTGACCAGGATCAGCTTGCCGCGCGAAACTCCCGCCAGCGCAGGCACTTCGGTGCTCGGGCCGTCGACGTCGAGTTCCTCGCGGTGTACCCGCACCAGCCGGCCCGAGCCGGCCGGGTCGTCGTCGTAGACGCCGACGGCCAGCCGGTGCACCCGGGTTTCCCCGGCGCCCGGCGCGGCCCCGCTCTGGGCGACCGCGAACCGGGTGAAGCGTCCGTCGTCGTCGACGTCGAAGTCGGCGCGCAGCGTGTTCAGCCCGGTGGTCTTGAGCCACTGCTGACCCCACCCGGACAGATCGCGGCCCGACGCCTTCTCCAGCGCGGCCAGCAGGTCGTCGAAGGTGGCGTTGTCGAACGCGTGCGCGGCGAAGTAGTCCCGCAGCCCGGCCAGGAAGTGCTCCAACCCGACGTAGGCGACCAGCTGTTTGAGCACGCTGGCGCCCTTGGCGTAGGTGATGCCGTCGAAGTTGACCTCGACGGCGGCCAGGTCGGGGATGTCGGCGGCGATCGGATGGGTCGAGGGCAGCTGGTCTTGGCGATACGCCCAGGATTTCTCCGCGTTGGCGAACGTCGTCCAGGCCTGGGTGTATTCGGTGGCCTCGCTTTGGCACAGCACCGAGGCGAAGGTGGCGAACGATTCGTTGAGCCACAGGTCATCCCACCACCGCATGGTGACCAGGTCGCCGAACCACATGTGCGCCATCTCGTGCAGCACCGTTTCGGCGCGCCGCTCGTAGGACGCACGGGTGACCTTGCTGCGGAAGACGTAGTCCTCCAGGAACGTCACCGCGCCGGCGTTCTCCATCGCGCCGGCGTTGAACTCCGGCACGAACAGCTGGTCGTACTTGCCGAACACGTACGGGGTGCCAAAGTGCTTGTGGTAGAAGCCGAATCCCTGCTTGGTCTCGGTGAACAGCCGCTCGGCGTCCATGTGCTGGGCCAGCGAGGCCCGGCAGAACAGGCCCAACGCGATGTCGCCGTGCTCGTCGCGGTAGACATCGTCCCAGCGCGCGTAGGGTCCGGCGATCAGCGCCACCAGGTAGGTGCTCATCTTCGGGGTGGTGGCAAAGGTGTGCACCCCGTCCTCGGCGCTGACGGTGGCGCCGTTGGAGACCACCTGCCAATGCGGCGGCGCGGTGACGGTGATGTCGAAGGTGGCCTTGAGGTCGGGCTGGTCGAAGCAGGCGAACATCCGCTTGGCGTCGGCGGTTTCGAACTGGGAGTACAGGTACACCTCGTCGTCGACCGGGTCGACGAAGCGGTGCAGGCCCTCCCCGGTGTTGGAGTAGCGGTGATCGGCGTCGATCTGCACGACGTTGTGTTCGGCCAGCCCGGTCAGCGCGAGGCCGGTGGACTCGTCGTAGCCGGAGACGTCGAGGGGCCGCCCGTTGAGGGTGGCGCTGCGCACGGTGTCGGCGGCCAGGTCGATGACGGTGTCGGCGCCGGGCAGCGCATCGAACGTCACCGTGGTGGTGCAGCGGAAGGTGTGTTCGCCGGTGGTGAGGTCCAACGCGATCCGGTAGTTGTCCACGGTCACCAGCGCGGCGCGCTCAACGGCTTGGTCTCGGGTGAGGTTGGGAAGTGCCACGCGTCCAACTTAGTGGGCGCGAGGCGATCCCCGCGGCCCTCGGCCGCTGAAATCGACGGCCCAGCGGCGCGACCCCCCGGTTTTCGGGGCTATAGGTCAATCTGGACGTCGATTTCAGCAGCCGGGAACAGCCGCGCCGCGGCTACGGTTGTGCAGGACGATCGCCTTCGACGAGAGGACCGTGCATGCCCGAGAAATCCCGAGCCGATTTCTGGTTCGACCCGCTGTGCCCGTGGTGCTGGATCACCTCACGCTGGATCCTGGAGGTCGAAAAGGTCCGCGACATCGAGGTGAACTTCCACGTGATGAGCCTGGCGGTGCTCAACGAGGGCCGGGACATCTCCGAGGAATACCGCGAGCGGCTCAAGCACGCGTTCGGCCCGGTGCGGGTGGCGATCGCCGCCGAGCAGGCCAAAGGCCCCGAGGTGCTGGCCCCGCTGTACACCGCGATGGGCACCCGCATCCACAACGAGGGCAACAAGGACCTGCCCGAGGTCATCAAGCAGTCGTTGGCCGAGGTGGGTCTGCCCGCCGAGTTGGCGCAGGCTGCCGACACCGACACCTACGACGAGGCGCTGCGCGCCAGCCATCACGCCGGGATGGACGCGGTCGGCGACGACGTCGGCACCCCCACCATCCACGTCAACGGGGTGGCGTTCTTCGGGCCGGTGCTGTCCAAGATTCCGCGCGGTGAGCAGGCCGGCCAGCTGTGGGACGCCTCGGTGACGTTCGCGTCCTACCCGCACTTCTTCGAGCTCAAGCGGACCCGCACCGAGCCGCCGCAATTCGACTGAGCGCCCCCGCGCCGCGAGCGTGCGCAGAACCGGAGATTTGCCCGGTGTGTCGGCCGGGGACACGCACGCTCGCGGCCAGGTGGGGCGCCCCAGTAGGGTGTGCGCCATGCGCGTCTATCTCGGGGCAGACCACGCCGGCTACGAACTCAAGCAGCAGGTCATCGACCACCTGACCAAGGCCGGCCACGACCCGGTGGACTGCGGGGCGTTCCACTACGACGCCGACGACGACTACCCGGCGTTCTGCATCGCCGCCGCGTCGCGCACCCTGGCCGACCCGGACACCTCGGCATCGTGATCGGCGGCTCGGGCAACGGCGAACAGATCGCGGCCAACAAGGTGCCCGGTATCCGCTGCGCCCGGCGTGGAGCACGAGACCGCGTCGCTGGCCCGGGAGCCACAACACGCCCAGGTCATCGGCATCCGGCGCGCGGATGCACTCGGGTGGCCGAGGCGCTGGCCATCGTCG
>PPEA01000286.1 GCA_002967005.1 Mycobacterium talmoniae | reverse complement strand
CCGCCGGCTTATCGGCCGGTCAGGACACCGCGACGCCGAGCGCGGCGTAGACCTCGCTGGACAGCGCCACGCTGCGCGGGTCGGCGTTGGCCTTGGTGGCGTCGAAGCGGTTCATCACGTACGCGTAGCCGATGCGGTGCTCGAGGTCGACGAAACCGAACGACCCGCCCAGCCCGCCGTGCCCGAAGATCCGCGGGTTGGGGCCGTTGACCCCGCGCTGGTTGAGCATGTACCCCAGCCCCCAGCCGTGGTCGGCCACCCGCGGCCCCAGCACCAGATCGGTGTCGAAGCCGCCTTGGGACACCCGGATCCGGTCCATCTGGGCGCGGCTAAGCAGCTTCTCCTGGGCCAGCCCGTTATAGACGGTGGCCAGCCCCAACGCCGACACCTGCGCGTTGGTGCCCGGAAACTCCAGCTGCCGCCACAGCTCCAGGTTGTTGGAGCCCAGTTCGTCGTCGGGGGCAAAGCCCATCGCCACCGACAGCCCCGCCTTCGGGTGCTCGGCCAGGGTGGTGGGGGCGGCCGGGGCGCCGGCCGACGCCATCATCTCGCGGATGGTGGGTTTGGCGACCAGGTCGGCGCAGCGGCGGCGTTGTTCGGCGACCGGCACCCCGATGTGGATTTCGGCACCCAACGGCTCGGCGACCTCCCGGCGCAGGTACTGCCCGACGGTGCCGCCGGTGACCCGCCGGACCACCTCGCCGAGGATGAACCCGTAGGTGGTCATGTGGTAGCCCTGCGCGGTCCCCGGCGCCCACCACGGCTCGGCCGCGACCAACCGGTCACAGACCAGATCCCAGTCGGCGACGTCTTGCCAGCGCATCGGGGTGCGCGGCCCGATCGCCCCGGACCGGTGGCTGAGCACCATCGCGATGGTGATGTCGCCCTTACCGGCGCGGCCGAACTGCGGCCAGTAGCGGGCCACCGGCGCATCCAGCTCCAGTTCGCCGCGCTCGACGAGCTGGTGCACACAGGTGCTGGTGATGCCCTTGGTGCCGGACAGGACGGTGGCCAGGGTGTCTTCCCGCCAGGGCCGCTGGCCGGCGGCGTCGGCCGACCGCCCCACAGGTTGACGACGAGCTCCCCGTCGACAAACGCGGCGACGGCGGCGCCGACCTCGTCGCGCACCGCGAAATTCAGCTCGAAGGCGTCGCGCACCCGCTGGAAACCCGACGCGCACGAGCCGTGAATTTCGACGTCGCTCACGTCGCCTCCTGTCGAGGAGATACCCCCCACTTTTGAGCGGGCGACGGGAATCGAACCCGCGTAGCTAGTTTGGAAGACTAGGGCTCTACCATTGAGCTACGCCCGCATGCCTGACTATCGCCAGACTTTACCGGCGCGGCCGATGCCAAATCCAATTGACGTGACGTCACTGTCACCGCGGTGTCGCCGGGCTTTAGGATCGTCGAGGTCAGCGCGGGGTGTAGCGCAGCTTGGTAGCGCATCCGCTTTGGGAGCGGAAGGCCGCAGGTTCAAATCCTGTCACCCCGACCACTACGACCACGCCGACCGTCGATACCGACACCGAGGAGTACAGCCGTGAAGAGCACCGTCGAGCAGTTGAGCCCCACCCGGGTTCGCATCAATGTGGAGGTGCCCTTCACTGAGCTGCAGCCCGACTTCGACCGCGCCTACAAGGAGCTGGCCAAGCAGGTGCGGCTGCCCGGGTTCCGGCCCGGCAAGGCGCCCGCCAAGCTGCTGGAGGCCCGCATCGGGAAGGAGGCGATGCTCGACCAGGTCGTCAACGAGGCGCTGCCCGGCCGGTACGGGCAGGCGGTCACCGAATCGGAGCTGAAGCCGCTGGGCCAGCCCGACATCGAGGTGACCAGCAAGGAGTACGGCCAGGACCTGGTGTTCACCGCCGAGGTCGACGTCCGCCCCGACATCACGCTGCCGCAGCTGAGCGCGCTGCAGCTCAGCGTGGACCCGATCGAGATCAGCGACGACGAGGTCGACGCCGAGCTGCAGTCGCTGCGGGCCCGGTTCGGCACCCTGACCGGGGTCGAGCGGCCCGCCGCCGACGGCGACTTCGTCTCGATCGACCTGTCCGCCACCGTCGACGGCGAGGAGCTGCCGGAGGCGGCCACCGAGGGCCTGTCCCACGAGGTGGGGTCGGGCCGGCTGATCGACGGCCTGGATGAGGCGATCGTCGGCTTGACGGCCGGGGAGTCCAAGGTGTTCACCACCACGCTGGCCGCCGGCTCGCACGCCGGGAAGGAAGCCCAGGTCACCGTCACGGTTGGCTCGGTCAAGGAGCGCGAGCTGCCCGAGCCCGACGACGAATTCGCCCAACTGGCCAGCGAATTCGACACCATCGAGGAGCTGAAGGCCAACCTGGCCGACCAGGTTCGGCAGACCAAGCGGGTCCAGCAGGCCGAAAAGATCCGCGAGGCGGCGTTGGACACGCTGCTCGAGCAGGTCGACATCCCGCTGCCCGAGGCGGTGGTGCAGGCCCAGGTCGACAACACCGTGCACAACGCGCTGCACGGCCTGGACCACGACGAAGACAAGTTCGCCGAGCAGCTCGCCGAGCGGGGTTCCTCCCGCGAGGAGTTCGACGCCGACGCCCGCTCGGCCGCCGAGAAGTCGGTCAAGACCCAGCTGTTGCTGGATGCGCTGGCCGACGACCTCGAGGTCGAGGTCGGGCAGAACGACCTGATGGAGCACCTGATGCTGATGTCGCGCCAGTACGGCATCGAACCCCAGCAGCTGCTGCAGGTGCTGTCGCAGCAAAACCAGCTGCCGGCGGTGTTCGCCGATGTGCGGCGGGGACGCACGATCGCCGCGGTGGTGCAGGCCGCCACCGTCACCGACACCGACGGCAACGTGATCGACACCACCGAGTTCTTCGGCAGCCCGGAGGCCGACGAGGCCGAGGATGCGGAGACCGCCGACGACGGCGAGTGACGCTGTGAGCGAACGCCGGCAGTTCAGGGAGTGCGCGGCGGCGCGGGTTGGTTAGTGTCGATGCAGACGGAACACAACGAAAGCAGGTAACCCACTGTGAGCGACATGCGTTCGAACGGGCAGGGGCTCAACCTCGTCGACTCGGTGTATGAGCGCTTGCTCTCCGAGCGGATCATCTTCCTCGGGTCGCAGGTCGACGACGACATCGCCAACCGGCTGTGCGCGCAGATTCTGCTGCTGGCCGCCGAAGACCCGACCAAGGACATCTCGCTGTACATCAACTCGCCGGGCGGGTCGATCAGCGCCGGGATGGCGATCTACGACACCATGGTGCTGGCGCCCTGCGATATCGCCACCTACGCGATGGGCATGGCCGCCTCGATGGGCGAGTTCCTGCTGGCCGCGGGCACCAAGGGCAAACGGTATGCGCTGCCGCACGCCCGCATCCTGATGCACCAGCCGCTGGGCGGGGTGACCGGCAGCGCCGCCGACATCGCCATCCAGGCCGAGCAGTTCACGGTCATCAAAAAGGAGATGTTCCGGCTCAACGCCGAGTTCACCGGCCAGCCGATCGAGCGCATCGAGGCCGACTCGGACCGCGACCGCTGGTTCACCGCCCAGGAAGCCCTCGAGTACGGCTTCGTCGACCACATCATCACCCGCGCCCAGACCAACGGAGCCACGTCATGAATCCCGAAATCGCACCGCAGGCGCGTTACATCCTGCCGTCGTTCATCGAGCACTCCAGCTGGGGCGTCAAGGAATCCAACCCGTACAACAAGCTGTTCGAGGAACGCATCATCTTCCTCGGCGTGCAGGTCGACGACGCGTCGGCCAACGACATCATGGCGCAGCTGCTGGTGCTGGAGTCGCTGGATCCCGACCGCGACATCACCATGTACATCAACTCCCCGGGTGGCTCGTTCACCTCGCTGATGGCGATCTACGACACCATGCAGTACGTGCGGGCCGACATTCAGACGGTCTGCCTGGGGCAGGCCGCGTCGGCGGCGGCGGTGCTGTTGGCCGCCGGCACCCCGGGTAAGCGGATGGCGCTGCCCAACGCCCGGGTGCTGATCCACCAGCCGTCGCTGGCCGGGGTGATCCAGGGCCAGTTCTCCGACCTGGAGATCCAGGCCGCCGAGATCGAGCGGATGCGGACCCTGATGGAGTCCACCCTGGCCCGCCACACCGGCAAAGAGGCCGAGGTGATCCGCAAGGACACCGACCGCGACAAGATCCTGACCGCCGACGAGGCCAAGGACTACGGGATCATCGACACCGTGCTTGAGTACCGCAAACTGTCGGCGCAGTCCGCCTAGTTTTGCGTTGACTCTGCGCTGAGGGCGCTGTCTACTCGCACTTCTGCGCCCTGGACGCAGAGTCAACGGCGCGGGCGACCGCGGCGATGTCGGCCGGGCCCACCCGGCAGCAGCCGCCG
>PPEA01000285.1 GCA_002967005.1 Mycobacterium talmoniae | reverse complement strand
GGCGATCACGGCACCGGCGCGGCGAAACGCGGTGTGCACGGCTCGATCTCGGCCGAGGCGGCGACGAGCAGCCGCGCCGACCACAGCGGGTCGGACAGGTCGTGGCCGCGGGCCTCCAGCTCGGTGGCCAGGCCTCCGTCGCTGACCAGCACGGTATCGTCGGGCACGGCGAACGCCACGGTCGCCACTGTAGGTCGGTCCGCTCGGTGGATAACAGCCGCGACACGGCGGCGCGTCTCATCAGCCCCACGGCGCGCACAGGCGTTATGTTCTCAAGCGGACAGGGACAAATACCACCGACGCGATTCGGTCCTATCGGTCGCGTCACGCCGGAGCAAGCGGGTAGCGTCGGGACATACACTCTCGGCACCACCCACGAAGACCGAACAGGAAGTAGGCCCTCAGCACCATGGCGCGCATCGGAGACGGCGGTGACCTCCTGAAGTGCTCGTTCTGCGGGAAGAGTCAAAAGCAGGTCAAGAAGCTCATCGCCGGCCCCGGCGTTTACATCTGCGACGAGTGCATCGATCTCTGCAACGAGATCATCGAAGAGGAGCTCGCCGACGCGGACGACGTCAAACTCGATGAGCTGCCTAAACCCGCGGAGATCCGGGACTTCCTGGAGGGCTACGTGGTGGGCCAGGACACCGCCAAACGCACCCTGGCGGTGGCGGTCTACAACCACTACAAACGCATCCAGGCCGGGGAGAAAAGCCGCGATTCGCGGTCCGGGGAGCCCGTCGAGCTGACCAAGTCCAACATTTTGATGCTCGGACCCACCGGCTGCGGCAAGACCTACCTGGCGCAGACGCTGGCCAAGATGCTCAACGTGCCGTTCGCGATCGCCGACGCCACCGCGCTGACCGAGGCCGGCTACGTCGGCGAGGACGTCGAGAACATTCTGCTCAAGCTGATCCAAGCCGCCGACTACGACGTCAAACGCGCCGAGACCGGGATCATCTACATCGACGAGGTCGACAAGATCGCCCGCAAGAGCGAAAACCCGTCCATCACCCGGGACGTCTCCGGGGAGGGCGTGCAGCAGGCGCTGCTGAAGATCCTGGAGGGCACCCAGGCGTCGGTGCCGCCGCAGGGCGGACGCAAACACCCGCACCAGGAGTTCATCCAGATCGACACCACCAACGTGCTGTTCATCGTGGCGGGCGCGTTCGCCGGGCTGGAGAAGATCGTCTCCGACCGGGTCGGCAAGCGCGGGCTGGGATTCGGTGCCGAGGTCCGGTCCAAGGCCGAGATCGACACCACCGACCACTTCGCCGAGGTGATGCCCGAAGACCTGATCAAGTTCGGGCTGATCCCGGAGTTCATCGGCCGGCTGCCGGTGGTGGCCTCGGTGACCAACCTGGACATGGACGCCCTGGTCAAGATCCTCTCCGAGCCGAAGAACGCGCTGGTCAAGCAGTACACCCGGCTGTTCGAGATGGACGGGGTGGAGTTGGAGTTCACCCCGGACGCGCTGGAGGCGATCGCCGATCAGGCGATCCACCGCGGCACCGGGGCCCGCGGGCTGCGCGCCATCATGGAGGAAGTGCTGCTGCCGGTGATGTACGACATCCCCAGCCGCGACGACGTCGCCAAGGTCGTGGTCACCAAGGAGACCGTGCAGGACAACGTGCTGCCGACCATCGTGCCGCGCAAGCCGTCCCGCTCGGAGCGTCGCGACAAGAGCGCCTGACCCGCGGCCGCGCGGGCGGCGCGCTAGCAAATGTTACTCACGCGTAGGCGGCGTTCTTAGACTTGACGCGCCAGCAACAGTGACGAAAACCACAATCACCGCGCCCGCGCACCGCGGCAACATCGGTGACCTCGAACTTTCGCGCCGTATCGGCGGCGTGTCCGGCGCTCGTGGCGTCGAGGCATCCCTAAGAGCAGTGCAATAATCGGTACCGGCAGTGACATAAAAATTTTGGGCGGGGCCACTCCAACGATGCGCGCGGGTAGACGCGAGGCTGGGTGCCCGTAGAAAACGGTTATGGAAGGCGGGGACGTGGGTCCGAACGGCAACGGGGCCGGGCCAGGCGCGGCACCGGAGCGGCACAAGCTCGAAAAGGTGGTCATCCGGTTCGCCGGTGACTCCGGGGACGGGATGCAGCTCACCGGTGACCGGTTCACCTCCGAGGCGGCGCTGTTCGGGAACGACCTGGCCACCCAGCCCAACTATCCCGCCGAGATCCGCGCCCCCCAGGGCACCCTGCCCGGGGTGTCCTCGTTCCAGATCCAGATCGCCGACTACGACATTCTCACCGCCGGTGACCGCCCCGACGTGCTGGTCGCGATGAACCCGGCCGCGCTGAAGGCCAACATCGCCGACCTGCCGCGTGGCGGGCTGGTGATCGCCAACTCCGACGAGTTCACCAAGCGCAACCTGGCCAAGGTCGGCTATGACGCCAACCCGCTGGAGAACGGGGAGCTGTCCGACTACGTCGTGCAGGCCGTCGCGATGACCACGCTGACGCTGGGCGCGGTGGAGTCCATCGGCGCGACCAAGAAGGACGGTCAGCGCGCCAAAAACATGTTCGCGCTGGGGCTGCTGTCGTGGATGTACGGCCGGCCGATCGACACCAGCGAGACGTTCATCCGGGAGAAGTTCGCCCGCAAGCCCGATGTCGCCGAGGCCAACGTGCTGGCGCTCAAGGCGGGCTGGAACTACGGCGAAACCACCGAGGCGTTCGGCACCACCTACGAGGTCTCCCCGGCGAAGCTGCCGGCCGGCGAATACCGGCAGATCTCCGGCAACACCGCCCTGGCCTACGGGGTGGTCGCCGCCGGTCAGCTGGCCGGTATCCCGGTGGTGCTGGGCAGCTACCCGATCACCCCGGCGTCGGACATCCTGCACGAGCTGTCCAAGCACAAGAACTTCAACGTGATCACCCTGCAGGCCGAGGACGAGATCGCCGGGATCGGCGCGGCGCTGGGCGCCTCCTACGGCGGGGCGCTGGGGGTCACCAGCACCTCCGGTCCGGGGTTGTCGCTGAAGTCCGAAGCGGTCGGGCTGGCGGTGATGACCGAGCTGCCGCTGCTGATCATCGACGTGCAGCGCGGCGGGCCGTCCACCGGGCTGCCCACCAAAACCGAGCAGGCCGACCTGCTGCAGGCGATGTACGGCCGCAACGGGGAGTCCCCGGTCGCCGTGCTGGCGCCGCGGTCGCCGTCGGACTGCTTCGACGCCGCCATCGAGGCGGTGCGGATCGCGGTGACCTACCACACCCCGGTGATCCTGCTGTCCGACGGCGCCATCGCCAACGGCTCCGAGCCGTGGCGCATCCCCGACATCAGCGGCTACCCGGCGATCCGCCACGAGTTCGCCAAGTCCGGGGAACCGTTCCAGCCGTACAACCGTGACCCGGACACGCTGGCCCGCCAGTTCGCGATCCCGGGCACCCCGGGCCTGGAGCACCGCATCGGCGGGCTGGAGGCCGCCAACGGGTCGGGCAACATCTCCTACGAGCCGGCCAACCACGATCTGATGGTGCGGCTGCGCCAAGCCAAGATCGACGGGATCGAGGTGCCCGACCTACAGGTCGACGACCCGACCGGCGACGCCGAGCTGCTGCTGCTCGGGTGGGGCAGCTCCTATGGGCCGATCGGTGAGGCGTGCCGGCGCGCGCGCCGCAAGGGCATCAAGGTCGCCCACGCGCAGCTGCGGAACCTCAACCCGCTGCCGGCCAACCTCGGTGACGTGCTGCGCCGCTACCCGAAGGTGGTGGCGCCGGAGATGAACCTGGGCCAGTTGGCGCTGCTGCTGCGCGGCAAGTATTTGGTCGACGTCCAGTCGGTGACCAAGGTGGCCGGGATGGCGTTCCTGGCCGACGAGGTCGAAGGCATCATCGATGCCGCGCTGGACGGCACGCTGGCGGAAAAAGAAACGGACAAAGCCAAATTCGCACGGCTGGCGGCGGCTACCGTGGGTAGTGGTGTAGGAGCTGAGGCATGACTGAAGTGATCGGCAACCGGATCGGCGTGGACCTCGGTCTGACGCCCGGGCCGTCCAAGATGAGTCTGGTCCCCACCACCGAGGCGCCGCAGAAGGCCAAGGACTTCACCACCGACCAGGAAGTCCGCTGGTGCCCCGGCTGCGGCGACTACGTCATCCTCAACACCATCCGCAACTTTTTGCCCGAACTCGGGCTGCGCCGGGAAAACATCGTCTTCGTCAGCGGGATCGGGTGCTCGAGCCGGTTCCCGTACTACCTGGAGACCTACGGTGTGCACTCCATCCACGGCCGTGCCCCCACCATCGCGACCGGCCTGGCGGTGGCCCGCCCCGACCTGTCGGTGTGGGTAGTCACCGGTGACGGCGACGCCCTGTCGATCGGCGGCAACCACCTGATCCACGCGCTGCGCCGCAACGTCAACCTGACGATCCTGCTGTTCAACAACCGGATCTACGGGCTGACCAAGGGCCAGTACTCGCCGACCTCGGAGGAAGGCAAGGTCACCAAGTCGACGCCGATGGGCTCGCTGGACCACCCGTTCAACCCGGTGTCGCTGGCGCTGGGTGCGGAGGCCACCTTCGTCGGCCGCGCCCTGGACTCCGACCGCAAGGGGCTGTCCGAGGTGCTGCGGGCGGCGGCCGAGCACCGCGGCTCGGCGCTGGTCGAGATTCTGCAGGACTGCCCGATCTTCAACGACGGCTCGTTCGACGCGCTGCGCAAGGAAGGCGCCGAGGAGCGGGTGATCCACGTCCGCCACGGGGAGCCGATCACCTTCGGCTCGGGCGGCGAATACTGCGTGGTGCGTTCCGGGTTCGGGCTCGAGGTGACCAAGACCGCCGACGTCGCCGCCAGCGAGATCGTGGTGCACGACGCGCACTCCACCGACCCCGGCTACGCGTTCGCGTTGTCGCGGCTGTCCGACCAGAACCTCGACCACGCCGTGATGGGCATCTTCCGTCAGGTCGACCGGCCCACCTACGACGACGCCGCCCGCGCCCAGGTGGCGGCGGCGCGGGAATCCACCCCGCACGACATGGCCGCCCTGCAATCGCTGCTGCGGGGCCGCGACACCTGGACCGTCGACTGACGTGGTCCCCCCGCCGCCGCTCCCGCTCGCCGGGATCGTGCTGGTCGGGGGCAGTCGCGGCGGATGGGTCGCGACAAGGCGACCCTGACCGTTCCGGACTCGCTGGGCGGTCGGACGCTGGTCGAGCACCTGGTCGACGTGGTCGGGCAGCGCTGTGCCCCGGTTTTGGTGATGGC
>PPEA01000284.1 GCA_002967005.1 Mycobacterium talmoniae | reverse complement strand
TGACCCCGGCGGCGGCCCTCGGCGCCGCGCTGCTGCCCCGGTTCCCCGCGGCGGGGGTATCGCTGCAAACCGACCGGCTGGCGTGAGCCGCCCGGCGGAAACCCTGTCGACCAAGATCGGTTGGACTACTGTCATCACCGAGTCGGAAACAACATCCCAGCAACGAAGGTGGATTCGCCATGGCCGGTCTTGATGATCTTTTCGCCCAGATTCCCGTGCAAGACATCGCCAACAAGCTCGGCGCCGACGAGGGTGAGGTCAACAGCGCCATCCAAACGCTGATACCGGTGCTGGTCGGCGGCCTGCAGGAGAACGCGCAGGACCCCGACCACGCCAGCGAGATCGAGTCCGCGGCCAGCAGCCACGCCGCCCGCGGCCTGCTCGACTCCGGCGTCGCGGTGGACCAGGTCGACCAAAACGACGGCCAGAAGGCGATCGCGAAGATCTTCGGCGGCAACGACACCGGCCAGGTCGCCGCGGCCTTGGCCGGCGGCGGCGCCGGCAACAGCGACCTGCTCAAGCAGTTGCTGCCGATCCTGGCCCCGATCGTGCTGGCCTACATCGGCAAGCAGATGGGCCAAAAGAGTGCGCCCGAGCCCGCGCAGCAGTCGTCCGGCGGGGTGCTCGGCGACGTGCTGGGCAGCATCCTGGGTGGGGCCGCCGGCGGCAGCAAGTCGTCGGGCAGCATCCTGGGCAACATCTTGGGGGGTAAAGCCGGCGGGGCGATCGGCGACATCCTCGGTGGCCTGCTCGGCGGCAAAAAGTAGTCTCGCCGCCCCGTTGAGATTGCGCTGAGGGTCGTGGTCGGGCCGCTGGGCGCAGCCCTGCGCGCAATCTCAACGGCCGTCGGGCGGCGGTGGGCGAACACCCTGCGGCGTCGGCTCGGCGGGGCTCCATAGAATTGACCGGTGACCGCGACCCCGAACCCCGCCCCCGACGCCCTACCCAAGTCGTGGGATCCGAGTGTCGAGGGCGCCATCTACCAGCGCTGGGTCGACGCCGGCTACTTCACCGCCGACCCGACCAGCGACAAGCCCGGGTACTCCATTGTGCTGCCGCCGCCGAACGTGACCGGCAGCCTGCACATGGGGCATGCGCTGGATCACACCCTGATGGACGCGCTGACCCGGCGCAAGCGGATGCAGGGCTACGAGGTGCTGTGGCTGCCGGGCATGGACCACGCCGGCATCGCCACCCAAAGCGTGGTGGAAAAGCAGCTGGCGGTGGACGGCAAAACCAAAGAGGACTTCGGCCGTGAGCTGTTCATCGACAAGGTGTGGGACTGGAAGCGCGACTCCGGGGGCACCATCGGCGGCCAGATGCGTCGGCTCGGTGACGGGGTGGACTGGAGCCGCGACCGGTTCACCATGGACGACGGCCTGTCCCGCGCGGTGCGCACCATCTTCAAACGGCTCTACGACGCCGGGCTGATCTATCAGGCCGAGCGGCTGGTCAACTGGTCGCCGGTGCTGGAAACCGCCATCTCCGACCTCGAAGTCAAATACGAAGACGTCGAAGGCGAATTGGTGTCGTTCCGGTACGGCTCGCTCGACGATGCGCAGCCGCACATCGTGGTGGCCACCACCCGGGTCGAGACCATGCTCGGTGATACCGCCATCGCCGTGCACCCCGACGACGACCGCTACCGGCACCTGGTCGGCGCCACGCTGCCGCACCCGTTCGTGGACCGGGAACTGCGCATCGTGGCCGACGAGCACGTCGACCCCGAATTCGGCACCGGCGCAGTCAAAGTCACACCCGCCCACGACCCCAACGACTTCGAGATCGGGCTGCGGCACAACCTGCCGATGCCGTCGATCCTGGACACCAAGGCCCGCATCGTCGACACCGGAACCGAATTCGACGGCATGGACCGGTTCGAGGCCCGGGTGGCGGTGCGCGAGAAGCTCGCCGCGCAGGGCCGGGTGGTGGCGGAGAAGCGCCCCTATCTGCACAGCGTCGGGCATTCCGAACGCAGCGGCGAGGTCATCGAGCCGCGGCTGTCGATGCAGTGGTGGGTCAACGTCTCCAAACTGGCCAGGGCCGCCGGCGACGCGGTGCGCAACGGGGACACCGTGATTCACCCCAAGAGCCTGGAGCCGCGCTGGTTCGCCTGGGTCGACGACATGCACGACTGGTGCATCTCGCGGCAGCTGTGGTGGGGGCATCGCATCCCGATCTGGCACGGCCCGGACGGCGAAAAGGTGTGCGTCGGGCCCGACGACACCCCGCCGGAGGGCTTCGAGCAGGACCCCGACGTGCTGGACACCTGGTTTTCCTCGGCGCTGTGGCCGTTTTCCACCATGGGCTGGCCCGAGCGCACCCCGGAGTTGGAAAAGTTCTATCCGACCAGCGTTTTGGTTACCGGCTACGACATCCTGTTCTTCTGGGTGGCCCGGATGATGATGTTCGGCACCTTCGTCGGCGACGACGACGCCATCACCCTCGGCGGCACCCGCGGGCCGCAGGTGCCGTTCACCAACGTGTTTCTGCACGGGCTGATCCGCGACGAGTTCGGCCGCAAGATGAGCAAGTCGCGGGGCAACGGCATCGACCCGCTGGACTGGGTGGAGCTGTTCGGGGCCGACGCGCTGCGGTTCACCCTGGCCCGCGGCGCCAGCCCGGGCAGCGACTTGAGCATCGGCGAAGACCACGCCCGCGCCGCCCGCAACTTCGTCACCAAGCTGTTCAACGCCACCCGGTTCGCGCTGCTCAACGGCGCCGCCGTGGCGCCGCTGCCCGACCTCGCCGACCTCACCGACGCCGACCGGTGGATCCTGGGGCGGTTGGAACAGGTTCGCGCCGAAGTGGATTCGGCGTTCGACGGCTACGAGTTCAGCCGGGCCTGCGAGGCGCTGTACCACTTCACCTGGGACGAGTTCTGCGACTGGTATGTGGAGCTGGCCAAGGCGCAGCTGGCCGACGGGCATCAGCACACCACGGCGGTGCTGGCCGCCGTGCTGGACACCCTGCTGCGGCTGCTGCACCCGGTGATCCCGTTCGTCACCGAAACCCTGTGGCAGGCGCTCACCGGGTCCGAGTCGCTGGTCATCGCCGACTGGCCGGCGTCGTCCGGGATCACACTGGATCCGGTTGCCGCCCAACGCATCACCGATATGCAAAAGCTGGTGACCGAGGTGCGCCGGTTCCGCAGCGATCAGGGCCTGCGGGACCGGCAGAAGGTGCCGGCCCGGCTGGCCGGGGTCGAGCAGGCCGACCTGGCCACCCAGGTGGCCGCGGTGGCCTCCCAGGCCTGGCTCACCGAAGCCGGCCCGGATTTCCGGCCGTCGGCGACGGGTGGAGGTCCGGCTGGGCGCCGGCACCGTGGTCGTCGAACTCGACACGTCGGGCACCGTCGACGTCGCCGCCGAACGCCGCCGGCTGGAAAAGGACCTGGCCGCCGCCGAAAAGGAGCTGGCGACCACGTCGGGCAAGCTCGGCAACGACGCGTTCGTGTCCAAGGCGCCCGCCGACGTCGTCGACAAGATCCGCGGCCGCCAGCAGCTGGCCCGCGACGAAGTGCAGCGGATCACGGCGCGCCTCGCGGACCTGGCATGACCGAACCCACCCCGGACGAGATCGCCGCGCTGCTGCAGGTCGAACACCTGCTGGACCAGCGCTGGGGCGAAACCAAGATCGAGCCGAGCCTGACCCGGATCAACGCGCTGTTGGACCTGCTCGGCTCCCCGCAGCGGGCCTACCCGTCGATCCACGTCGCCGGCACCAACGGCAAAACGTCGGTGGCCCGGATGGTCGACGCGCTGCTGACCGCGCTGCACCGGCGCACCGGGCGCACCACCAGCCCGCACCTGCAATCCGCGGTGGAACGCATCTCCATTGACGGCCAACCGATTACCCCCGCCCAGTACGTGGCCACCTACGCCGAGATCGAGCCGTTCGTGCAGATGGTCGACGCGCAGTCGCAGGCCGACGGCGGCCCGGCGATGAGCAAATTCGAGGTGCTCACCGGGATGGCGTTCGCCGCGTTCGCCGACGCCCCGGTCGAGGTCGCGGTCATCGAGGTCGGCCTGGGTGGGCGCTGGGACGCCACCAACGTGGTCAACGCGCCGGTGGCCGTCATCACCCCGATCGGCATCGACCACGTCGACTACCTCGCCCCGACCTGGCCGGGATCGCCGCGGAGAAGGCCGGCATCATCGCCAAATCCGAGGGCGAGGTGGACACCGTCGCGGTCATCGGCCAGCAGGTGCCGGAGGTGATGGAGGTGCTGTTGAGCCACGCGGTGCGCGCCGACGCCGCCGTGGCGCGGGAGAACTCCGAGTTCGCGGTGCTGGACCGCACCGTCGCCGTCGGCGGGCAGCTGCTGACGCTGCAGGGGCTGGGCGGGGTGTACCCCGAGCTGTTCCTGCCGCTGCACGGGGAACATCAGGCGCACAACGCGGGCGCTGGCGCTGGCGGCGGTGGAGGCTTCTTCGGCGCCGGGGCCGAGCGTCAACTCGACGTCGACGCGGTGCGGGCCGGGTTCGCCGCGGTGACCAGCCCGGGTCGGCTGGAACGGATGCGCAGCGCGCCGACGGTGTTCATCGACGCCGCGCACAACCCGGCCGGGGCGGCCGCGTTGGCACAGGCGCTGGCCGCCGAATTCGACTTCCGTTACCTGGTGGGGGTCCTCAGCGTGCTGGCCGACAAGGATGTCGACGGCATCCTGGCCGCGCTGGAACCGGCGTTCGACCAGGTCGTCGTCACCCACAACGGCTCGCCGCGGGCGCTGGACGTCCCGGAGCTGGCGTTGGCCGCCGAACAGCGGTTCGGTCCGGACCGGGTGCACACCGCCGACACCCTGCCCGATGCCATCGAGGTCGCCACCGCCCTGGTGGAAGAGGCGGGGGAGGCGGGCGGTGCGTCCGGGACCGGGATCGTCATCACCGGCTCGGTGGTCACCGCCGGGGCCGCCCGCACCCTGTTCGGTCGGGATCCGGCATGACCGGGCCAGCGACGATGCAGAGCGCAGCGATGCCGAGGAGTGGCCCGCAATGACTCAGCAGCCGGGGTCGGTGGACCCGTGGAAGAGTTTCCGCGGGGTCATGGCCGGCACCTTGATCCTGGAGGCGATCGTGGTGCTGCTGGCGCTGCCGGTGGTCGGGGCGGTCGGCGGCGGGCTGAGCGCGGCGTCGCTGGTGTACCTGATCGGCCTGGCGGTGGTGTTGCTGGCATTGGCGGGCGTGCAGGGCCGCCCATGGGCGATCTGGGCGAACCTGGCCGTGCAACTGGTGCTGATCGCCGGCTTCCTCATCTACCCGGCCGTCGGTGTCGTCGGGCTGCTGTTCGCCGGGGTGTGGGCGCTGATCGCCTACTTCCGCGCCGAGGTGCTGCGCCGGCAGCGCCGCGGCCTTTTACCCGGGCAGCAGCGCCCGGGGGACTGACCCGCCCAGGTACGCTGTCCGCCGTTGCCGCCAGCGACGATGCAGTGGGGGCACCCCGGTGACGGGGACGACATGATGTGGAGGAGCGGCGCGTGGCTACCGAGCGGACCCTAGTGTTGATCAAGCCCGACGGCGTGCAGCGGCGCCTGGTGGGGGAGATCCTCAAACGCATCGAAGACAAGGGCCTGTCCCTCGCGGCGCTGGAGCTGCGCGACGTCGGCGACGAGCTGGCCCGCCAGCACTACGCCGAACACGAGGGCAAGTCGTTCTTCGGCTCGCTGCTGGAGTTCATCACCTCCGGCTCGGTGGTGGCCGCGGTGGTGGAAGGACCGCACGCCATCGCCGCGTTTCGGCAGATCGCGGGCGGCACCGACCCGGTGCAGCAGGCCACGCCCGGCACGATCCGCGGCGACTTCGGGCTGGAAACCCAGTTCAACCTGGTCCACGGCTCCGACTCACCGGAGTCCGCGCAGCGCGAGATCGCGCTGTGGTTCCCGGGGCGTTAAGCCCCGCCGAGCAGCCCTCGCGCAGCCCCGCCGAGCAGACGCAAATTCGCACGATCCGGCCCGGATCTATGCGAATCTGCGTCTGCTCGCGGTCGGGTGGCCGGCCCCGGGATGCCGCACTTGGTCCGGATCGGCCGGCCGGTGTGGGATACTGGCCGAGGGTGAACGTCACCGGACCGGTGGCGAACATCCGAATGAAGACTCAGACGAGCGCGACCACCGCCGACCGCGGTGCGGCGCCGACCGTCCAGCCGTCATTCAGCCAGGCACCGAGTGAGCTCCACCGAGCCGCTCGGGGCGAGACCACCACAAGCCCGGGAGCAGTTTTTCCGGGTACATAGCGGAAGCCCTCGCGTGGCCGCGTCAACACGACGCGCCCGGGGGCTTGAGGAGACTTAAGTGGCCGACGATGCCCTATTTGACGAAGTATCAGCACAGCCCACATCGCAGGAGGACCTGCCCGAGCGGCTGAGGGTGCACTCCCTGGCGCGGGTGCTGGGCACCACCAGCCGGCGGGTGCTCGACGCGCTCGCCGAACTGGACGGGCGGGTGCGCAGCGCGCACTCCAGCGTCGATCGGGTCGACGCGGTCCGGGTGCGCGACCTGCTGGGCGCCGCCGCGCCGGTGCCCGCGGCCGAGCCGGAGCCGGTCGACGTGGCCGAGCCGGAGGCGGCCCCCGCCGAGGTGGCCGCGCCCGCTCCGGCCGAGCCGGAGTCCCGGCTGATGCTGGAGACCACCTCGCTGCACGCCGCCTACATGCCGCTGTTCGT
>PPEA01000283.1 GCA_002967005.1 Mycobacterium talmoniae | reverse complement strand
GAACCGGCGCCGCCCGCCCCGCCGGGCGCCGACTCATGAGACTAGCCGGCGGGTCGCCGCCGCTGGACGGGGGCGGTTTGACCCCGTAGCCGCTGGTCAAGTACCCTTGAGCAGTTGTCGCCAGGACCGGCTATCCGCTGGCCGGCGACGGCGGGATACCCAACGAACCCGCACCCCCGACCCGTGCGCGCAGCCGACCGGTAGCGCGCGCCCGCAGAGCAGAGGAAGCGATGGCGACGTACGCAATCGTCAAGACCGGCGGCAAACAGTACAAGGTTGCCGTCGGTGACGTGGTCAAGGTCGAGAAGCTGGACTCCGAGCCCGGCGCATCGGTGTCGCTGCCGGTGGCCCTGGTGGTCGACGGGGCGAAAGTCACCACCGACGCCAAGGCACTGGCCAAGGTGGCGGTGACCGGTGAGGTGCTCGAGCACACCAAGGGCCCCAAGATCCGCATCCACAAGTTCAAGAACAAGACCGGCTACCACAAGCGGCAGGGTCACCGTCAGCAGTTGACCGTGCTCAAGGTCACCGGCATCAAGTAGGCGAGGGAGCGAACGAGATGGCACACAAGAAGGGCGCTTCCAGCTCGCGCAACGGCCGCGATTCCGCCGCCCAGCGGCTCGGCGTCAAGCGGTTCGGGGGCCAGGTCGTCAAGGCCGGCGAGATCCTGGTGCGGCAGCGGGGTACTCATTTCCACCCGGGCACTAACGTCGGCCGCGGCGGCGACGACACGCTGTTCGCCAAGGAGGCCGGGGCCGTGGAATTCGGCCTCAAACGCGGCCGCAAGACGGTCAACATCGTCCCGGTGGCCTAGCGGCTGGCCCTTGGCTTCGCGAACGTGCACCCAGGGCGGGAATCAGGGCCAAATTTCGCCATGACTGCACGTTCGGCGAGCGAGAGGAACCGCGATGCCGCGATTTGTCGACCGCGTCGTGATCGATGTGCGCGCGGGCTCCGGCGGGAACGGCTGCGCCTCGGTGCACCGCGAGAAATTCAAACCGCTGGGCGGTCCGGACGGCGGTAACGGCGGGCGGGGCGGCAGCGTGGTGCTGGTCGTCGACCCGCAGGTGCACACCCTGCTGGACTTCCACTTCCGGCCGCACATCGCCGCCCCGAACGGCAAGCAGGGCATGGGCGGTAACCGCGACGGGGCCGCCGGTGCCGATCTGGAAGTCAAGGTTCCCGACGGCACCGTGGTGCTCGACGAGCAGGGCCGGCTGCTGGCCGACTTGGTCGGCGCCGGAACCCGTTTCGAGGCCGCGGCCGGTGGTCGCGGCGGACTGGGCAATGCCGCGCTGGCGTCGCGCGCCCGCAAGGCACCCGGCTTCGCGCTGCTGGGCGAGAAGGGCCAGGCCCGCGACCTCACCCTGGAGCTGAAGACCGTCGCCGACGTCGGCCTGGTCGGCTTCCCGTCGGCCGGGAAATCGTCACTGGTGTCCGCGATTTCGGCGGCCAAACCCAAGATCGCCGACTACCCGTTCACCACCCTGGTGCCGAACCTGGGGGTGGTGTCGGCCGGTGAGCACACCTTCACCGTCGCCGACGTGCCCGGCCTGATCCCGGGTGCCTCGGCCGGGCGCGGGCTGGGGCTGGACTTTCTGCGGCACATCGAGCGCTGCGCGGTGCTGGTGCATGTCATCGACTGCGCCACCGCCGAGCCGGGCCGTGACCCGATCTCCGACATCGACGCGCTGGAAGCCGAACTGGCCGCCTATCAGCCGACGCTGCAGGGGGATTCGGCGCTGGGTAACCTCGCCGAACGCCCCCGGGCGGTGGTGCTCAACAAGATTGACGTGCCCGACGCGCGGGAACTCGCCGAGTTCGTCCGCGACGACATCACGGCCGCCCGCGGCTGGCCGGTGTTCGAGGTGTCCACCGTCACCCGGGACGGGTTGCGGCCGTTGACGTTCGCGTTGTGGGAGATGGTCGCGGCCTACCGTGCCGCCCAGCCGCCGCCGGTGGCGCGCCGGCCGGTGATCCGCCCGGTCCCCGTCGACGAGACCGGGTTCACCGTGGAATCTGACGGTCACGGCGGCTTTGTGGTGCACGGGGCCCGGCCCGAACGCTGGATCAACCAAACCAATTTCGACAACGACGAGGCGGTCGGCTACCTGGGGGACCGGCTGGCGCGCCTGGGCGTCGAGGACGAACTGCTGCGGCTGGGCGCCAAACCCGGCTGCGCGGTCACCATCGGGGAGATGACCTTCGACTGGGAGCCGGCCACCCCGGCCGGTGTCGACGTCGCGATGTCCGGGCGCGGCACCGACACCCGGCTGGCCCGCACCACCGCCCGCCACGACGCCCTGTGGCTGCGGATCATGGACGTGCCCGCCGCGCTGCAGGCCCGCGGCTACGCCGCCGACTTGGCGACGGTGATCGAGGTC
>PPEA01000282.1 GCA_002967005.1 Mycobacterium talmoniae | reverse complement strand
ATCCCGCCGAGCGCCTCGGCGCGGTCCAGAAACCCGGGGTTGAGCGCCTCCAACTGCTCGGCCAGCGCGGCGCGGCGCACGGCGTGGCCGCAGCCCAGACATACCACCCGCGCGTAGCTGCCGTGCAGGTTGACTACGGTGCGGCTGCCCGCCTTGTCATGCAGCAGGTCGACGTTTTGGGTGATCACCCCGGTCACCACGCCCGCGCGTTCCAGCGCGGCCAGCGCCCGATGCCCGGCGTTGGGCACGGTGGCGGCCATGTGCCGCCAGCCCACATGGTTGCGGGCCCAGTAGCGCTGCCGAAACACCGGGTCGCCGGTGAACTGCTGAATCGTCATCGGGTTGCTGGGCGGGGAATCCGGCCCGCGGTAATCGGGGATCCCCGAGTCGGTGGAGATGCCGGCGCCGGTGAGCACCGCCACGCGCCGGCCCGCCAGCAGCGCGACCAGTTCGGGGGCATCCACGGGGTCGAGCCTAGCCGCGGCGCGGCGGGCGCGAGCGTGCGCGAATGTACGCCCTGGCCCGGCTCGGGCTGGCATTTTGTGCACGCTCGCGGCGGGACCGGCTCAGCCCAGGCAGTCCGCCGCCGTGGTTAGCTCGGCGGCCATATTGCGCTGCATCATCCGCAGCGCCGCCGCCCCCAGGTCGGCGTCGATCTGCGCGACGGCGTCGGTGACCACCACGACCGGGAAATGCCGCACATAGGCGTCCAGCGCACTGTAGAGAATGCACTGCTCGGTGACCTGCCCGGTCAGCACCAGCCGTTTGGTGCCCAACCGGCCGAGCAGATATTCCAGCGGGGTGGAAAAGAACACGCTGTGCCGCACCTTGGTGATGGTGCGGCTGCCCGCGGCCGGAACGATCGGGCGCACCAGATCCGGCCGCGCCCCGGCCAGCGCCGCGGCGATGAGATCGGAAAAGTCGGCGGTGAAATCACCGTAGTTGTCGTTGACATACACCAGGTCGACGTCGCCGCGGTCGCCCGCGCGGTCCACCAGGCCGGCCAGTGGCCCGATGATCTCGGCGACATTGGGTATCAGCAGTTCGGCGTCGGGATGCCGGTAGCTATTCAGCATGTCGACGACCAGCACAGCGGTATCACTCATGGCCTTCTGATACCCGCTGGCCACATATTGACACCGGACAGGCCAGAATGAGGGGACGATGGACTTCTACAACGCCTACCGGCACGGGTTCGTGCGGGTCGCCGCGTGCACTCACCACGCCGCGATCGGTGACCCCGCCGCCAACGCCGACGCGGTGCTGCGGCTGGCGCGCGCCTGCCACGACGAGGGCGTAGCGCTGGCGGTCTTTCCCGAGCTGACGCTGTCGGGTTATTCGATCGAGGACATCCTGCTGCAGGACACCCTGCTGGATGCCGTGGAGGCGGCGCTGCACACCGTGGTGGCGGCCTCGACGGAGCTGCTGCCGGTGCTGGTGATCGGCGCGCCGCTGCGCCATCGGCACCGGGTGTACAACACCGCGGTCGTGGTGCACCGCGGGTCGGTGCTGGGGGTGGTGCCCAAGTCGTATCTGCCCACCTACCGGGAGTTCTACGAGCGCCGCCAGCTGGCGCCCGGCGACGACGAGCGCGGCGCGTTGCGGCTCG
>PPEA01000281.1 GCA_002967005.1 Mycobacterium talmoniae | reverse complement strand
CTGCGAAGACATGTCGTGCCGGTGCCGCCCAGCGCCGAGGCCGCGCTGGCGGGCGCGACGGTGCTGGCCAACCTGTCCGGCAGCCCGATCACCATGGGCGCGCCGAGGACCGGTGCCTGCTGGCCCGCTCGGCCTCGGCGCGGTGTCTGGCCGCCTATGTGTACGCCGCGGCCGGGGAAGGCGAGTCGACGACCGATCTGGCCTGGGACGGCCAAACCATGATCTGGGAAAACGGTGTGCTGCTGGCCGAAAGTGAGCGGTTCCCGCGCGGGGAGCGGCGCTGCGTCGCCGATGTCGACACCGGGCTGCTGCGCGCGGAACGGCTGCGGATGGGCACCTTTGACGACAACCGCCGCCACCACCGGGGGTCGGCGGAGTCGTTTCGGCGGGTGGAGTTCCGGGTGGACCCACCGACCGGCGACCTCGGGCTGCGCCGCGAGGTGGAGCGGTTCCCGTTCGTGCCGTCGGATCCGCAACGGCTGCAACAGGACTGCTACGAGGCCTACAACATTCAGGTCGCCGGCCTGGAGCAGCGGCTGCGGGCCCTGCACTACCCGAAGGTGGTGATCGGCGTCTCGGGGGGCTTGGACTCCACGCACGCGTTGATCGTCGCCGCCCGCGCGATGGACCGGGAAAACCGGCCGCGCAGCGATATCCTGGCGTTCACCCTGCCGGGCTTCGCGACCGGGGAGCGCACCAAGGGCAACGCGATCGCGTTGAGCAAGGCGTTGGGTGTGACCTTCGAAGAGATCGACATCCGCGACACCGCCAAGCTGATGCTGACCGAGATCGACCACCCGTTCGGTCGCGGTGAAGCGGTGTACGACGTCACCTTCGAAAACGTGCAGGCCGGGCTGCGCACCGACTACCTGTTCCGGATCGCCAACCAGCGCGGCGGCATCGTGCTGGGCACCGGTGATCTGTCCGAACTGGCGCTGGGCTGGTCCACCTACGGCGTCGGCGACCAGATGTCGCATTACAACGTCAACGGCGGGGTGCCCAAAACCCTGATCCAGCACCTGATCCGGTGGGTGATCAGCTCCGGGCAGTTCGACGCCGAGGTGTGCCGGGTGCTGCAGTCGGTGCTGGACACCGAGATCACCCCGGAGCTGGTCCCGGCGGGCGAGGACGAGGAGATCCAGCGCAGCGAGGACACCGTCGGGCCCTATGTGCTGCAGGATTTCTCGCTATTCCAGGTGCTGCGGCGCGGATTCGGGCCGGCCAAGATCGCGTTTATGGCCTGGCACGCCTGGCGGGACGCCGGTCACGGCAGCTGGCCGCCGGGTTTCCCGGACGACGAGCGGCCGGCCTACCCGTTATCGGAGATCCGGCGCTGGCTGAAAGTCTTTGCGCAGCGCTTCTATTCGTTCAGCCAGTTCAAACGCTCCGCGGTGCCCAACGGGCCCAAGGTGTCGGCCGGCGGTGGCCTGTCACCGCGCGGGGACTGGCGGGCACCGTCGGACATGTCGGCGCGGATCTGGCTCGACGAGATCGACCGGGAGATCCCGGAGCGCTAGGACTCACGGAATCGGCCAGCGGGTCAACGCTGATAGGTTCCGGTCAGGGCGCCGCGGGCCAGCAGATGGCCGGCCATCGCCGCCAACAGTGGCTTGGCGGTGGTAACGCCGTCCGGAACGACCTGGTCGAGCGCGAAGAGGTGAAACCGGTAGCGGTGCGGCCCGTGGCCGGGGATCGGTCGCGGCCCGGCGTAGCCGCGGCGACCGAACGCTGCTGGGATGAAGCGCATTCCCGCGTTCCCGGGTGCCAGCGCGCCCGTTGCGACGCCGTCGAGGCTCGGGTCGAGCACGGCGATGGTGTGCAGCAGCGGGCGGGGCAGCGGCACGTCGATGTCGTCGAGGATGAGCACCAGCTGCCGGGTGTGCGGTGGTAACCCGGCCCACGACAGCGGGGGAGAGACGTTGTCGCCCACACCGTCTCCCGCGCTGGACCGCGGCATGGCCGCGCCGTCGGAAAACGCGATGCTGGTGACGGTCAGGGTTCGGGCGCGGCGAAAGCGGCGACCGGCCAACGGGCTGCGGTGGGCACCGGCGCGAACCCGGCCGCAGCACCCGCCCGCACGGCCGCTCATGGCGCCGCTCCCGGCGCCGCGCATCGTTACCGCGCTGGACCGCAGCGCTCGCCCAGTTCGGCGGGCAGGGTAGCCCTGGGCCGCCAGCCCGCGGCAGCACCCCGCCGCTGGCGATGATGTCGAGGATGAGGTCGGGCAGGGTGGGCACCGTCCCGGACGCCCCGGTGGTGTCATTGCGCCAGCGCCCGGTGCCCAGATTGAAGCTGCCGACGTCGCCGTCGCGAAACACCGTGGCGGCCTTGGGCACGGTCATGGCCGGCAGGCCCGCATTGACGGCGTTGCGGAAGAACAACGAGTTGAATTCCTCGGCCACCAGGCCAGCGACACCGAGTTCGGTGAACAGCGCCGCGACCGGCCGCGACGAGCCCAGCCCGAAGTTGCGGCCGGCCACCACGATATCGCCGGGCGACACCTGCTCGGTCCAGCCGGGCCGCACCTGGTAGAAGACGTGCTTGGCCGCCTCCGGCGGGTCCATCTTCATCGCGAACGCCGGATACATGGCGTCGGTGTTCAGGTTGTCGCCGAACACCCACACCCTGCCGGTGATGGTCAGCGTCATCCGGTCACGCTCCTTGCGTCGGTGATGTACCCGGCGATCGCCGAGGCGGCCACGGTCGCCGGGGAGGCCATGAAGATCTGCGCGTCGGGGCTGCCCATCCGCCCGGTGAAATTGCGGGTGCTGGAGGTGATGCACACCTCGCCGGGGCCGAGCACGCCCATGTGATAGCCGAAGCAGGCGCCGCAGGTGGAGTTGGTCACCACCGCGCCCGCATCGGCCAAGTCTTGCAGATAACCCAGCCGCATCGCCTCCCGATACACCGCCTGCGACGCGGGAGTCACCAGTAACCGGACCCCGGGGGCGACGGTGTTGCCGCGCAACACGTTCGCGGCGATTTTCAGGTCTTCGAGCTGGCCGTTCGCGCAGGACCCGATGAACGCCTGGTCGATCTTTTGCCGCTCCAGCGCCGAGACCGGCAGCCCGTTGCGGCTGACGGTGCCCGGCCGTGCCACGTAGGGCTGCAGCGCGGCCAAATCGATGTGCCGCACCTCGCGGTAGGTTGCGTCGGGATCCGCGGCGGCGGCCGTGTATCCAGTGACGCCGCGGTCGTCGAGGAACGCGGTCAGCACCTCGTCGGCCTCGAAGGTGCTGAAATCGGCGGACACTTCGGCGCCCTGGGTGGCGATCGTGCGCCGGTCGTGCATGGGGATGCTGCCCAGACCGGGTCCGCCGAACTCCAGGTTCAGGTTGGCGGCATCGCCGTAGGCGTCGGCGATGTGCAAGAAGATGTCCTTGCCGCTCACCGTGTCCGGTTTGACGCCGTCGAGCTGGTACCGGATGGTCGGGGCGACCTGAAACCAGGTGGCACCGGTGCACATGATCGAATACACCTCGGCGGGACCCAGGCCACGGGCTGCGGTGTTGTAGGCGCCGGCCGCGCAGGTGTGAGAGTCGGTGCAGGCCAGGATTTCTCCGGGCCGGGCCAGGCCGTTCTCGGCGATGACTTGATGGCAGATGCCGTGCCGGCCGACGTCGTAAAACCGCGTCACCCCGAAGTCGGCGGCGAACTTGCGGGCATGGGAGCGCCGGCGGCGTCCTTGATGGTGGGGGCGGGCACCGCGTGATCCATGATGACGGCCAGCTTGTCCGGGTCGTGGATGCGGGTGGGCGGAATCCACATGGTGGCGAACTGCAGGTCGATCAGCACCGTCATGTCGACGTCGACCACCACGGTGTCGCCGGCCGCGACGGTATCCAGCCCGGCCTTGCGGGCCAGGATCTTTTCGATGACGGTCATGCCCATGAGGCGGCCTCCGGGTGTGCGTACTTGGTGTCGAGCGCCAACCATTCGGCCATGCCCACCAGGTTGAAGAAGTCGGCCGGGCCGCTCGGCAGGTAGTCGGCGGCGTTGCCGCCCCGCAGCTCACACAGCGCTTGCAGCATGCCCACGGTGGCGCGGGTCAGCAGATCGCCGGGATGGATGGCGATCGCGTACCCCAACGCCTGCAGGCGCGCCGCCGAGGCCAGCGGCGTCATCCCGCCGAGCACCAGGTTGATCAGCAGCGGAGCCTGGACCTCGCGGGCGATGCGTTCGATCTCGCCGTCGCCCTGCGGCGCCTCGACGAAGATGATGTCGGCGCCGGCCTGCGCGTACCGGTTCGCGCGCTCGATGGCGGCATCCAGACCCAGCGGGGCGCGCGCGTCGGTGCGGGCAATGACCAACAGGTTCTCGTCGGAGCGGGTGTCCAGTGCGGCGGCCAGGGTCCGCTCGAACACCGCGGCGTCGACGACCTTCTTATCCGGCAGATGCCCGCAGCGCTTGGGGAATTCCTGGTCCTCGAGCTGGATCGCGGCCACCCCGGCCTGGTCGTACATCCGCACGGTGCGCACCACATTGACCGGTGCGCCATAGCCGGTGTCCGCGTCGGCGATCAACGGGATGTCGCCGAGCGCGCCGACGATCATCCGGGCCCGTTCGGCCATTTCGGCGGCGGTGACCAGCCCGATATCGGGCAGCCCGAACCCGGAGGCCGCCACCCCGGCGCCGGTCAGATACCCGGCGACGTGTCCGGTGCGTCGGGTCAGCTGCGCGGAGATACCGTCGAAAACTCCGGGCGCGACAATGAGTTCGCGCTGGTCGAGCAACTCGCGCAGCCGTTGGCGCGGTGCTGTCGTGGTCATCGGCGTCCTTTCAGTCCAGCGCACCGGCCACCGGGGCGGCCAGCAGATCGATCAGATTGGAAACGTCGTCGACGTCCTCGAGTCCCACCGTCGCTTTTTCGATCGCGACGGCACGCGCGCGGGCGGTGACCCGGTCGGCCAGCGCGTGGAACTTGGCGACGAGCTCGGCGTTGGTGACCGGATCCCCCGGAGCGCCGTGCGGGGCGACGACGCGAGTCCGGTGCACGGTGCCGTCACGGGTGGTCACCGCCAGGTCGGTGCGGAACTTCTCGGTGAGCGCAGCGTCGGCCAGCGATTCGTCGAGATGCACCGCGGTCCGGCCGATCAGCGACCAGATGTCGTCGGCGTCCAGCCGCTGCGCGCTGAACTGCTCGGGCAGCACCGTGCCGTCCAACAGCGCGGCCGCGGTCGCGTAGCCGATGTTCATCTGCGCGCCGATGGCGGTCAGCGGCCGCTCGGGGACCCACCAGCCATGCTTGTACACGGTTTCGCCGACGGTGATATCGACCGCAGTGATCTCGGCGGGGTCGACCGATGCTCGAAGTTTGCGGGCGGCGTCGATGGGGCCGTGCAACCCGCCCATGGCCGCGTACGACTTGACCATGATGAGGCCGGTCTCCCAGCGTGAGCCGAGCTGGTCGGTCAGCGCGGCGGCGTCCGGGTGGTGGCCCTCACCGAAAACGCTGAGGAACCCGCCGTATTCGCGTTCGAAGACCCGCTTGATCCCGGTGTAGCCGGCCGCCGCCAGCCCCGCGGCGTAGAAGCCGTTGCGGGCCGCGAAGCCGTGGTGCATGCGCTTGCTCATCGCCTCGTACTGGGCGGCCATCAGCCCCGCCGACTGGGTCGCGGCCAGGCCCAGCGCATCCTCCAACTCGGCGGGCGGCAACCCGCGCAGCTTGCCCGACGCCATCGCCGCGGCGTGGGTCCCGAACACCGGCCCCGAATGCCACCCCCGGTCCAGCATCTGGGTGCCGTGCAAGGTGTAGCCGACCCGCGGCCCCACCTCGAAGCCGGCGATGGCCGCCAACAGGAACTCTGCGCCGGTGACGTTTTTCGACTGCGCCGCGGCCGTCGAGAGCAGCGCCGGAATGAGCAGCGAACAGCTGTGCAGCGGCGCAATCGGATGGAAGTCGTCCAGCTCGAAACCTTGAATGAACGTGCCGTTGAGCACCGCCGCCGCCGGTGCGCTGGTCAGCTGCCCGGTGCCGATGACGACGGTGTCGCCGCGGCCCTCCAGGTCCAGGACCGCGCCGGTAGCGACCCGCGACCACGGCAGCTGCGCCCCGATGAGCGCGCAGCCCAGACCGTCCAGCAGCAGGTATTTGGCCCGCTCGGTGATTTCCCGGGGAACGTCGCCCAGGGCCAGGTCGTCCACCCAGGTGGCCAGCCGCCCGGTCGGTCCGTCCGGATCGGTGGCCGCCCGCTGCACTACTCCCGCCGTCATCGGTCCTCCACTCCGCCAAGTTGTATTGTTGTTATAGGTATATAACAACATGGCGGGATCGGCAAGGGGAGTGTGGAACGATGGCCACCATGCAGGAGGTCAGCGACAAGGCCGGCCCGGTGTCGACCGACGCCGGGGTGCCGCTACACCGCCAACTGTTCTTGGTGCTGCACGACGAGATCGCCCGCGGGGTGCTGTCTCCCGGTGGCGCGTTGCCGACCGAGCAGGCGCTGTGCGATCAGTTTGGGGTCTCGCGCATCACGGTGCGCCGGGCGCTGGCCGACCTGGCCGAGCAGGGCTACATCGAACGCCGCCAGGGCGTCGGATCGTTCGTGCGTCCGCGGGCGCCCTCGGGGGCGACGACGGGGGGCTCCTACCTCGACGGTCTGCGGCGGGTCCAGTTCGAGACCAAAGTCGAGGTGCTCGAGCGCGATCTTCGCACCCCGCCGGCCGCGGTCGCCGCCGCGCTGGGCGCACCCGGTGAGGTGCTGCACGTGCTGCGGGTGCGGCGGGAGCGCCGAACCCGCGAACCGCTGATGGTCACCGAGGCCTGGTTACCGGCGGACCTCGCCGACGCACTGACCGCCGCAGCGCTGCGCCGAGAACCGCTCTACGAGTTGTTAGCGGCCGCCGGTGTCGCCGTGGACCGGATGCAGCACGAGATCACCGCGGAGATCGCCGGACCGCGCACCGCGCGCCTGCTGGACACGGCGATCGGCTCGCCGCTGCTGCGGATCAACCGGCTGGCCTTCGTCGCGGGTCTACCGCATCACCAGCTGTCGATCCTGTTGTCGCCGAACCGCAGTCGCGTGCTGATGAGTCAGTCGGCGGCCGAACTGGAAACCGGGGAAGCCTTTGCGGTCGCCCACGACGTGGGTCGGGAATCCGGGCACCGCCGGTAGCGGCGAGGTCAGAACGCGGCGGCGAGGTCCCACACCGGCTTGAGATCGGTCAGCTCGGTCTGCAACGGCCGCAGCGCCACCTCGGTGGCACCGGCGTCGAGATAGCTCTTGAGCTGGCGGGTCACCGTTTGCGCGGTGCCGATCACGGCCAGGTCGGCGGCCTTGGATGCGCCTTCGCGCGCGAGAACCTTCTGATAGGAGGGGATCTGGTCGTAGAACGCGAGGCTGTCGGCGACCGCGGCGCGGACCGCGTCGGCGTCGTCGGTGACCGCCACCGGCACGATCGCGATGATGCGGGGTCGGGGCCGGCCGGCCTCGGCGGCGGCCGCGGTGATCGTCGGGGCGATGAATTCCTCGATGGTGCGCGGACCGGCGAGGTAGGGCAGCGTGCCATCCGCTAATTCACCGGTGACCCGAAGTGCGCGCGGTCCCATCGCCGCAACGTAGATCGGGAACGGTGCCGCCCCGCGCAGGGCGACCGGCATCACCGGCGTATCCACGGCGGTGAGCTGCGCGCCGTGAAAGTCCACGGTTCGCTCGTCGACGATCGCGCGCAACACGGTGAGGTGCTCGCGCAGCCGCTGCACGGTGTTGGCCGCCGAGATTCCGAACGCCCGTTGTTCGATGGCGTTCCCGCCCAAACCCAGGCCGAGGATGAAGTTGCCGTGGGTGGCGACTTGGGCGGTCTGGGCGGCCGCCGCGATCAACATGGGGTGCCGCGGGTTGATCGGCACCACCGACGTCCCGACACCCAAACCGGGCACCGCGGCGCCGATCAGCGCCGCCAACGTGATTGCGTCGAAATCCAACTGCTGTGCCACCCACACCTGGCGGACACCGGCATCGTGGGCGCGGCGGGCCTTGTCGATCGTCTCATCGACGATATTGGCGGAACTGCGGTCCGGAGGGAGTACCACGCTGGCGGGCATGATGCGCATAACCGGATGGCCCCGCCTCACTATTCCCGACTCGGCCCACCCGCGCGGCGCCGAACCGAATCACTCCTTGTCGGACACCTTGTCGGCGATCTGCTCGGCGATCTTCGCGCCCTCGTCGGTGATGTTCTCGCCGCACGCGTCGACGTCGATGACCACGTTGTTGCGCGCCGTCAGCCCGCGCTGGCAGGACCAGCCGCCGGTGCCCTCGGCGACCCGGATCATCGTGTGGATTCCGTCCTGCTCCTCGGCGGTCTCCAGCGACCAGAAATGGTCCGGGTCGTCCGGGTTGTCGACATCACGTTCGTTGATGCGCCGGTTGTCGCACCGCTGCCAACTTTTCGCCTGGTCGGTGGCCGCCTTGTCCGCGGCCAGCGAGTCGTCGAACGACACCACCGACTGGAACACGGCGTGCCGGTAGTCCTCGCGGTCCTCATGCAGTTCTTGGCGCCGCACGGCGCTCCAGTCCGTCCCCGCATACACCTTTTCATCGGTGTTGACCCAGGCGGCCAGGCAATCGTCGTCGGGGGTGTGATTGACGTACATCTTCTCGGCGGATCCGACCACCGTCATGCCACTGGTATCCAGGATGTTGTCGAGTTCGCCCTCGGTGAGCAGCAATCCGCGCAGTGCGCTCGCCGCCAACGGCTCCGGGGCGCGGCCCAGGGTGGCCGCCGGAACGACGGTGCCCCCGGTGGTCGCCGTGCACCCCGTTGCCAGCATCGATAGCGCCACGATGGCCAATATCCGGCGCATGCGCCCCTCCCTGCGGACTGCTGATCGAACAGTAGCAAGACGATGGGGATCGCGGTCCGCCGCACGCCTAAATCACCAGGCGATGCCGTTCAGTTCGGTCACCGCGTCCTCGGGCAGGGCCAGCGCGGCAGCGGCGACGTTGTCGCGCAGGTGCGCCACCGATGAGGTGCCCGGGATCAACAAGATGTTGGGGGAGCGGTGCAGCAGCCAGGCCAGCGCCACGGCCAGCGGAGTGGCGTCCAGCCGGTCGGCGACCGCGCGCAACGTGTCGGACTGCAGCGGGGTGAAGCCGCCCAGCGGGAAGTACGGCACATACGCGATACGCTGCGCGGCAAGCGAATCGATGAGACCGTCGTCGGCCCGACGGGCGAGGTTGTAGTGGTTTTGCACGCAGACTACCGGCGCGATCGATTGCGCCTCGGCGACCTGCTCGGCGGTGACGTTGCTGACCCCGAGGTGTCTGATCAATCCGTCCTGCTGCAGCTGCGCTAGCACCGTGAACGGTGCGGCGATCGAGCCCGGTTCTGGGCTGTCGAACCCGCCGACCCGCAGATTGACCACGTCGAGCACCTCGAGGCCAAGGTTGTCGAGATTGCTGTGAACGGCCTGACGCAGCTGCTCGGGCGCAAGCGCCGTCGGCCACCCGCCGTCGGCGTCGCGTCGTGCCCCGACCTTGGTCACGATGTGCAGCTCGTGCGGGTACGGGTGCAGCGCTTCTTTGATGATCTGGTTGGTGATGTGCGGGCCGTAGAAGTCGCTGGTGTCGATGTGGGTAACCCCCAGCTCGATCGCCTCGCGCAGCACCGCGATCGCGGCGGCGCGGTCGGCCGGTGGACCGAAGACGTGCGGGCCGGCCAACTGCATGGCGCCGTATCCCATCCGGCTGACCGTCAGGTTCTCGGCCATGGTGAACGTTCCACCGGGACGTGTCGTGGTGGGCACCGGTAATCCTCCTGGGTTAGGGATGGGTTAGATGCGTAGCAGGCGTTCGGCGTTGCCGTGGGCGATCTTGGCCCGATCGCCGGGCGACAACGTGGTGCGCTCGAATCCGGCGACGGCCTCCCGAGACGATTCGTACGGGTAGTCCACCGAGAACAGCACCGCGTCGGCGCCGACCTCGAGCACCGCCCCCAGCAGCGTCGCGGGCGAGAACACGCCGCTGTTGGTGAACACCACGTTGCTGCCCAGGTACGCCGACGGCGGCCGCTGCAGCGGGGTCGCGGGGTCGATGGTGGCGTAGCGGGAATCGAGTCGGCTGCGCTGAAACGGCAGGAACTCGCCCATGTGGCCCAGGATCAGCGTCGCACCCGGGTGCCGGTCGAACACCCCGCCGAAGACGATCCGCAGCGCGTGCCCGCTGACCTCGGCGGCCCAACTCCACGCCGCCCCGTACAACTCGGGGCGGCCGTCCAGCACCCGCCAGTGATCGGCGGGCGGGGCGCCGGGATGCAGATACAGCGGCACGCACAGCGATTCCAGCGCCGCCCACACCTCGTCGTATTCCGGCGCGTCCAAATAGCGCCCGCCGGGTCCGTAGACGCAGTCGTTGACCAGCGCCCCGCACAGCCCGAGTTGGGTCACCGCGCGGTCGAGTTCGGCGGCCGCGGCCGCCGGATCCTGCAGCGGCAGCGCGGCAAAACCGCGGAACCGGTCGGGGTGCCGGGCGATGACGTCGGCCAGGTAGTCGTTGGCGAACCGCGCGTTGGCGCGCGCGAGCTCGGGGGTGATGTCGACCTGCAGGCCGGGCACCGTCAGCGACAGCACCTGCACGTCAATGCCGGCCTCGTCCATCTCGGGCAGCCGGTATTCGGTGAAATCGGTCAGCCGTTGCCGGCACCGCTCTTCGAATTCGGGTCTGAACCGCGACAACACCCGCGGCAGGCCGCCGGCCGGCATCGGTTGGCGCTCGGCGAGTTCGGCGATGAAAAACGCTTCCTCCAGGGCGATGTAGCGCATCGGGGACCTTTCGCTGGTCGTGTCGGGTCACCACCCACTCTGCTCGTTGAGCTGCGTATCTGTGAAGTGAATCATTAGCATTATGGATATGCATACTACGCATATCGGTCAGGTGGATCTGAACCTGTTGCCACCGCTGGTCGCGTTGCTGGAGGAGCGGCACGTGTCCCGCGCGGCGACCCGGGTCCGGCTGAGCCAGCCGGCGATGAGCCGTGCGCTGCAGCGGCTGCGCCGCCAATTCGGCGACGAGCTGTTGGTCCGCGGCGCCCAGGGCTACGCGCTGACGCCACGCGCCGAGCGGCTCCGGGCGCAGCTGGCCGCGGTGGTGCCCGGGCTGGAGCAACTGTTCGCCACCGAAACCTTCGACCCGGCCACCGCCGTGCAATCGTTTCGGGTGGCCGCCAGCGATTACATCGTGTCGGCCTTCGGGCCCGCGTTGGTGCAGGCGATCGTGACCCAATCGCCGCAATCGGTGGTCAGCTGCGAGGTCCTCGATGAGCACATGTTCGACAAGTTGGGCACCGGCATGCTCGACCTGGTGATCTTTGGTCGGCCGGCACCCAGCCGGTACCGCAGCCAGTTCTTGTTCGCCGACCGGTTGGTGTGCGTGGTGGCCGCCGAGCATCCGCTGGCCCGGCGCACGTCGGTATCGATGTCGAACTATCTGCGGTGGCCGCACCTGAGCATCGACACCGGCCTGCCCGGCATCGACGGCGAACTCGAGGCACGCGGCACGCCGCGGCGCGTCGCGGTCAGCATGCCGTATCACGTGCCCGCCGCCAGCGTGTTGCCCGGCACCGAGCTGGTGCTGACCATCCCGGCGGGCCTGGCCCCGCAGTTCGCCGACCCGACCGCACCCGGGTGCTCAACGCGCCGCGCGAGATGGGCGGCCCGGAGTTCTACGCGATTTGGCATCCGCGCCTCGACG
>PPEA01000280.1 GCA_002967005.1 Mycobacterium talmoniae | reverse complement strand
CCGGTGTTCGATGTCGCCAACCAGGTGATGTCCGGTGAGACGCCCGCCGGGCTGCCGGGCGGGATGCAGATGCCCGACCCGAACAGCCTGCCCGTCGACCCGACCGGCGCGCGCCCGGATCTCGGCTACGTCGCGCAGTTGTGGCAGGCCATCCAGTCGCAGAACGTGGCCGGCAACGACGCGTTGACCAACTTCGCCCAGCAGCCGCCGGTCGCGCCGGCACAGTAACCGGCCGGGCTCCGCCGCCCTCTCGCGACGAGTGTGCACGTACGGCGAGAAAACGGGCTGTTGCGAAATCGGTCGTGTGTGGTGGGCATGTCGTGTCTGGTTGGGGGTCGCTGGTCGATGAAGATCGGTTGGTGGCTAAGGGATATCGTCCGGTGGATCGTGATCAGCAGTTTTTGATGCCGGAGAGCATGGCTGATTGGCTGCCGGAGTCGGATCCGGTGTGGCTGGTGATCAGCGCGGTCGCTGGCTTGGATACGTCGGGGGCTGCATGGGATGCGGCGGACCGGTGGGGCGGGGCGGGCCGGTTATGACCCGGACATGTTGTTGACGCTGCTGATCTGGGCGTGGGCCCACGGGGTGCGTTCGTCGCGGGTTATCGAGCGACGGTGTGAGCGTGATGTGGCGTTTCGGATCATCTGTGCTGGTGATGCGCCTGATCATGTGACGATCTCGCGGTTTCGTGCTGCGGCGGCCGCGGTGTGTGAGGACTTGTTCGCCCAGGTGTTGGCGTTGTGCGCGCGGCTGGGCATGGGCCGGGTGGGGGTGGTGGCCATCGATTCGGTCAAGATCGCCTCGAACGCGTCGCTGGCGGCCAACCGTTGCGAAGACGGGTTACGCAAAGCCGCCGCCGAGCAGGCCGGCATCGACCAAGCCAAGGCACGCGAGATCGCTGCGGCCGCCGCGGCCGAGCATGCGGCCACCGACGCCGCCGAAGACCAGTTGTATGGCCCCGACAGTCGCGGCGATGAGCTGCCCGAAGACCTGGTGGATCCCAGTTCACGGGCCCGCCGGATCAAGGAGGCACTCGAGCAGTTGCAGGCCGATACTGCCGCCGGCGGCGCGGATCGGGAGGCGGTGGCGGCGCGCAAACGTGCGCGTGCCGCGCAGCGGCAGGCCAAACGGGAGGCCCTGATCGCCGACTACCGCGCTGCGCGGCAGGCGGGCGGGTTGTTGCCGCTGGGCACCCCGCCGGCCGAGCTGCGCATCGAAGCGCTCACCCACACTCTGGAGCGCCGTAAAGCCGCCGCGCAGGCCACGATCGACGCTTTTTGGGCCCGGCCCTACCGGGGTGGGCATGTGCCCGGGCCGGTCGCCGACAACGTGTATGTCAAACGGGCGCAAGCCGTCCTGGACCGCGCGATCGCCCAGGAGCAGGCAAAGGCTGAGCTGGCCGCCCAGCAGGCCGCCGCGCAGGCCCGCCAAGCCGCCCAAACCACCGCGGCGGCGCCTAAGAGCTGCCCGAAACGCAATATCACCGACCCGTCATCGCGGATGATGCCGCTGCGCGGTGGGGGTTGGGTGCAGGGCTACAACTGCCAGGCCGCTACCAGCAGCGACGGGCTGATCTTGGCCACCTTGGTGGGTAACAACCCCGTCGACGCTCCCGCGTTTTGCACCATCATGGACAAAACCGTGGCCGCCGCCGAACTCCTCGACGCCCACCGGCCCACCACTGCCACCAGCGAGACCGGCGCCGGGATCGGGGTGTTGCTCGCCGATGCCGGCTACCTGAGCATCGACAACCTCACCGCACCTGGACCCGACCGGCTGATCGCGGTCGGTAAAAGCCGTGACCTGGCTGCAGCGGCGAAAAACGAGCCCGCCACCGGAGCGCCCCCACCAGATGCCACCCCGATCGAAGCGATGACGCACCGGCTACGCACCCCCGAAGGCCACGACCTTTACAAACAGCGCAGCCACATCGCCGAGACCCCGTTCGCCCACGCTAAACACAACCTGGGATTTCGCCGCTTCACCAGCCGCGGACTCGACCGAGCAGCCGCAGAGTTCAACTTCCACGCCCTGGTACACAACCTGTTCAAAGCCATCGGGGGCGGAGCCCTCGCCCCAGCCACCGGGTAACCGGATCGGCCCCCAACTCACACCACCGGACGTCACCGCCACGCAACCCGCCCCGCCATCCAATTCCGCAACAGCCCGAAAACGCGTGTTTTCTCGCCCTCAGTGCACACTCGTCGCCCTCACTGCACACTCAATGAGCGGCGCTGGGCGTTGAGGCGCCTTCTTTCACCCAACGTGCATTGGTGGCGGGAATCCGCGCGGATTTCCGCCACCAGCGCCCACTCGGTGGCGCGGTGAGCGCCTAGGCCGAGCCGACCCATTCGTCGGTGCCGTCACCAAAGACTGGTGCTTCCACACCGGCAGCCGCTCCTTGATGGTGTCGACCAGCCGCGCACAGGTCGCGAACGCGGCCTGCCGGTGATCGGCGGCCACCGCCGCCACCAGCGCCGCCTCACCGATCTGCAGGACGCCGATCCGGTGGCTGGCCGCGATCGCCCGCACCCCCGGGGCGGACTCGGCGACCTCGGCCACCACCTCGGCCATCACCTGCGCGGCGGTCGGATGCGCGGAGTACTCCAACCGCGTCACCTGCTGGCCGTGGTCGTGGTCGCGGATCATGCCGACAAACCCGACGACGGCGCCGGCGGCCTGATGGCCCACCAGTTCCTCGTGGTCGGCCAGCACGATCGGCTGGTCGGTGACCGCTGCCCGCAGCACCTGCGTCATCGGCGCCACTCCTCGATCCCGGCTCCGCCGGCAACATCGTCGTCGGCGCGCGTCATCGCGGGTGGTCACCGCCGGCCAGTTGATCCAGCGCGTGATCGAGCACGTCGGCCAGCACCCCCAGACCGTCCCGCACGCCGCCGGTCGAGCCGGGCAGGTTCACGGTCAGGGTGCGGCCGGCCAGCCCCGCACAGTCCCGCGGGACAGCACCGAGGTGGGGACCTTGGGCAACCCCGAGCGCCGGATCCGGCGTCGGCCAAGCCGGGGATCTCATAGTCCACGCACCGCCGCCGTGCTGGGCCGGGGTGTCGTCGGACGGCGAGATCCCGGTCCCTCCCGAGGTGATCACCACATCGACGCCGGCGCCGACGGCGTCGCGCAACGCCTGCCCGACCGGAGCGCCGTCGGCGACCACCTGCGGTTGCACCGGCGGGAATCCGCGCTGGGCCAGCCAGTCGGCGATGATCGGCCCGGACCGGTCCTCGTAGCTGCCGGCGCCGCCCGGGTGGAGGCGATCACGATGCGCGCGGATCGGGTCGCCATCACCGCACCCACGTCCCGGTTTTGCCGCCCTCCTTGCGGAGCACCCGGACATCGTCGATGCGGGCGGCCGGATCCACCGCCTTGATCATGTCGAACAGCGTCAGGCCGGCCACGCTGACCGCGGTCAGCGCCTCCATCTCCACCCCGGTGCGGTCGGTGCTGCGCACCGTCGCGGTGATGTCGATGTCGGATTCGCCGACGGTGAAATCCACGTCGACGCCGGTGAGCGCCAGCTGGTGGCACAGCGGGATCAGCTCGCTGGTGCGTTTGGCGGCCATAATGCCGGCCAGCCGCGCGGTGGCCAACGCATCACCCTTGGGCAGCCCGCCGGTCGAGATCAGCGCCACCACCTGTGCCGAGGTGCGGAAGGTGCCGGCCGCGACCGCGGTGCGCCGGGTGGCGCCCTTCTCGGTGACGTCGACCATGTGCGCCGCCCCCCGCTCATCAATGTGCGACAGCGGGCCCGCGGCCTGCCCGGGTGGTTCGGCCGCCGCAGACATGGCAGTCACCACCTACTGGTTGACGACCGTGACCGGGTGCAGGTAGGGCAGGTCGTCGGAGGGCAGCGGGAACTCCACATCCCCGAACGGGGACAGCGCCCCGGTCCGGTCGCTGTGCGTCTCGCTCACCGCGTGGTCGTCGGGGCCCGTCGCCGGCCAGCCGGGGTCGACGTACCTGGTCTTTTGCGCCTTGTTGTCAGCGATGTCAGCCACGAGACCCATTCTGACAGGTCTCGTGGGAGAACGGACGGCTGGGCAGCTGCTTTACGCTGGTCAGCAATGACCAAACACACCCAGGGCATCCCGCTGGGGTCCTGGCTGGCCGACCTGCCCGACGAACGGCTGATCCGGCTGCTGGAGTTGCGCCCGGATCTGGCGCAGCCGCCGCCGGGCAGCATCGCGGCGCTCGCGGCGCGGGCCCAGGCCCGGCAGTCGATCAAGGCCGCGACCGACGAATTGGACTTCCTGCGGCTGGCGGTGCTCGACGCGTTGCTGGTGCTGCAGGCCAACACCACACCGGTGCCGGTGGCCAAGCTGGTGGCCTCGATCGGCGACAAGGCACCGGAGGCCGAGGTGCTGGCCGCACTGGATGACCTGGCCGAACGGGCGCTGGTCTGGGGCGAGTCGGTGGTCCGGGTGGCCGGTGACGCCGGCGCGGGACTGCCGTGGCACCCCGGTCAGGTGACCCTGGAGGACGCCTCCCGCACCGGCGAGCAGATCGTGGCGCTGCTCGACGACCTCGACGACGCCCAGGCCGAGCTGCTGAACCGGTTGGTGCAGGGCTCGCCGCTGGGACGCACCCGCGACGCCGGGCCGGACGCCCCACCCGATCACCCGGTGCCGCGGCTGTTGGCGGCGGGGCTGCTGCGCCAGATCGACGACGAGACGGTGATCTTGCCCCGGCACGTCGGGCAGGTGCTGCGCGGCTCCACCCTGCCCAACCGGGCTGCAGCTGCGGCAGCAGCGGGTGCCGCTTGGGCGTGGTGGGCATGGGTGTACGAGGGTCGGCCCAACGTCACCGTCGACGCGTTCGGGTTGGCGCTCAAATCCGGCAACGCCGCGCTGCTGCGCGGCAGCTCGTCGGCGGCGCACTCCAACGCGGCGCTGGTCGAGGTATTACGCGCTGCGCTCCGTACCGAGGACCTCCCCGCCGACGCGGTGCAGCTGCTGGACAGTTCGGATCGCGCTAGCGTGACCCACCTGATCCAGGCCCGCGGCCTGGTCGACGTGGTGATCCCGCGCGGGGGAGCCGGGCTGATCGACGCCGTGGTCCGCGACGCCCAGGTGCCCACCATCGAGACCGGCGTCGGCAACTGCCACGTCTACGTGCACGAGGCCGCCGACCTACAGGTGGCCGAACGGGTGCTGCTGAACTCCAAGACCCGCCGGCCCAGCGTCTGTAACGCCGCCGAGACCCTGCTGGTGGACGCGGCGATCGCCGAGACCGCGCTGCCCCGGCTGGTGGACGCGCTGCAGGCCGCCGGGGTGACCGTGCACCAGCAGCCGACCGAGGACGAGCTGCGCGCGGAGTTTCTCGCCATGGACATCGCGGTGGCCGTCGTCGACGGCGTCGACGCCGCCATCGCGCACGTCAACGAGTACGGCACCGGCCACACCGAGGCCATCGTGACCACGAATATGGCTGCCGCGCAACGGTTCACCGAACGGGTGGACGCCGCCGCGGTGATGGTCAACGCCTCGACGGCGTTCACCGACGGTGAGCAGTTCGGGTTCGGCGCCGAGATCGGCATCTCCACCCAGAAACTGCACGCCCGCGGCCCGATGGGGCTGCCCGAACTGACCTCGACCAAGTGGATCGTCTGGGGCGACGGCCACACCCGACCCGCCTAACCGATCAGGAGAACGCAACCGTGAGCGTGCCCGCCCAGTCGATCCCGCTGTTCGCCGACATCGACGATGTCAAGCAGCGGCTGGCCGAAACCGGCTACCTGCCCGACACCGCCACCGCGACCGCGGTGTACCTGGCCGACCGGCTGGGCAAACCGCTGCTGGTGGAGGGACCGGCCGGGGTCGGCAAAACGGAGTTGGCCCGGGCGGTGGCGGCCGCCACCGGATCGGGGCTGGTGCGGCTGCAGTGCTACGAGGGCGTCGACGAGGCCCGGGCGCTCTACGAGTGGAACCACGCCAAGCAGATCCTGCGCATCCAGGCCGGCTCGGGGGACTGGGATCAGACCAAATCCGATGTGTTCGCCGAGGAATTCCTGCTGTCGCGGCCGCTGCTGACCGCGATCCGACGCGCCGAGCCCACCGTGCTGCTGATCGACGAAACCGATAAGGCCGACATCGAGATCGAAGGCCTGCTGCTGGAGGTGTTGAGCGATTTCGCGGTCACCGTCCCGGAACTGGGCACCATCACCGCGTCGCGCAAGCCGTTCGTGCTGCTGACCTCCAACGCCACCCGGGAACTGTCCGAGGCGCTCAAGCGTCGCTGCCTGTTCTTGCACATCGACTTCCCCGACCCCGACCTGGAGCGGCGCATCCTGTTGTCCCGGGTGCCCGACCTGCCCGAGCATCTGGCGGTGGAGTTGGTGCGGATCATCGGGGTGCTGCGCGGGATGCAGCTCAAGAAGCTGCCCTCGGTCGCCGAAACCATCGACTGGGGCCGCACCCTGCTGGCGCTGGGCCTGGACACGCTGGACGACGCCACCGTCGCCGCCACCCTCGGGGTGGTGCTCAAACACCAATCCGACCAGCACCGGGCGGCCGGAGAGCTACGGCTGAACTGATGGCCGTCCGTCGCACCCGCCCGCCGCAACCCCTGGCGCCGCACGGCATCCCGGGGCATTTGGTGGAGTTCGTGGAGGCGCTGCGCGGCCAGGGCATCGCGGTGGCGCCCTCGGAGACGGTGGACGCCGGCC
>PPEA01000028.1 GCA_002967005.1 Mycobacterium talmoniae | reverse complement strand
CTGGCTGGGCGCGCTGTGCTGGTGGACCGGGCCCGCGGCTCGGTGCGCGCGGCCGCCTTGGCGATCGGCGTCCTGAGCGTGTACGCCTGGTCGCTGCTGTCCATGGCTGACCACGCTGGCCCGCACCACGTTGCTGAGCTTTCGGCTGCAACCCACCCTCGACCGTGCTGTTGACCGCCGCCGGGGTATTCGGCTTCATCGAGCTGACCCAGGCGCTCAAGTCCCGAGGCCGCGGCGTGGTCCCGGTGGCCGCCGCGATCGGGTTGGCCGGCGCGCTGGCGTTCAGCCAGGACATCCCCGACGTGCTGCGGCCCGACCTCACCGTCGCCTACACCGACACCGACGGCGACGGGCAGCGCGGGGACCGCCGCCCGCCCAGCGCCGAGAAGTACTACCGCGATATCGACGCCGCCATCACCGCGGCCACCGGGCAACCCCGCGATGAGACCGTCGTGCTCACCGCCGACTACAGCTTCCTGTCCTACTACCCCTACTGGGGCTTTCAAGGGCTGACATCGCACTACGCCAACCCGCTGGCGCAGTTCGACCAGCGGGCCGCCGCCATCAAGAGCTGGTCGAAGCTGAAGTCCGCCGGCGCGTTCCTGCACGCGCTGGACACCCTGCCCTGGCAGCCGCCGACGGTGTTCCTGATGCGTCGCGGCGCCAACGACAGCTACACGCTGCGGCTGGCCGAGGACGTCTACCCCAACCACCCCAACGTGCGCCGCTACACCGTGGACTTCGACGCTGCCCTCTTCCAGGACCCGCACTTCACCGTCACCGGCATCGGGCCGTTCGTGCTGGCGGTCCGCACGCCGGAACCTGCGCGCTGATGGCCCAATTACCATCTAAGTCCGTGACACGCGCCGTCGACCATGCAGAGCAGAGCGATGAGGACACGCGGCGGCCATCGACCGACGAACGGGCCAACCACCGGGTCGTCCGGATCGTTGCCGTCGTCGCGGGTCTGCTCGGCGCCCTGCTGGCGATCCTCACCCCGCTGCTGCCGGTTAAACAGACCACCGCGCAGCTGACCTGGCCGCAAAACGGGGTGCTGGGCAGCGTCGAGGCGCCGCTGATTGGTTATGTGGCCACCGACCTGACCATCACCGTGCCGTGCACCTCCGCTGCCGGGCTGACCAAAACCAACTCGGTGCTGCTGTCCACGGTGCCCAAACAGGCCCCCAAGGCCGTCGACCGCGGCCTGCTGATCGAACGCGTCAACGACGACCTGCTGGTCATCGTGCGCAACACACCCGTGGTCAGCGCGCCGCTGAGCCAGGTGCTGAGCCCGGCCTGCCAGAAACTGGTGTTCACCGCGCACGCCGACAAGGTCACCGGCGAATTCGTCGGGCTGACCAAGGGCCCCAACTCCGACCACCCGGGCGATCCGCTGCGCGGCGAGCGGGGCGGCTACGACTTCCGGCCGCAGATCGTCGGTGTGTTCACCGACCTGGACGGTCCGGCGCCAGCCGGGCTGGCGTTCTCGGCGACCGTCGACACCCGCTACAGCAGTTCGCCGACGCCGCTGAAGCTGGCCGCGATGATTCTCGGGGTGGCGCTGACCGTGATCGCGTTGGTCGCGCTGCATCTGCTCGACACCGCCGATGGCACCCGGCATCGCCGCTTCCTGCCGTCGCGCTGGTGGTCGATGTCGCCGCTGGACGCGCTGGTCACCGCGGTGCTGGTGTGGTGGCATTTCGTCGGGGCCAACACCGCCGACGACGGCTACATCCTGACCATGGCCCGGGTGTCCGAGCACGCCGGCTACATGGCGAATTACTACCGCTGGTTCGGCACCCCGGAGGCGCCGTTCGGCTGGTACTACGACCTGCTGGCGCTGTGGGCACACGTCACCACCGCCAGCATCTGGATGCGGCTGCCCACCCTGCTGATGGCGCTGGCCTGTTGGTGGGTGATCAGCCGGGAAGTCATCCCGCGGCTGGGCCACGCCGTCAAGGGCAGCCGGGCCGCGGCGTGGACGGCGGCCGGCATGTTCCTGGCGTTCTGGCTGCCGCTGAACAACGGGCTGCGACCCGAGCCGATCATCGCGCTGGGCATCCTGCTGACCTGGTGCTCGGTGGAGCGGGCGGTGGCCACCAGCCGGCTGCTGCCGGTGGCGGTCGCCTGCATCATCGGGGCGCTCACCCTGTTTTCCGGGCCGACCGGGATTGCGTCCATCGGCGCGTTGATGGTGGCGGTCGGTCCGTTGCGCACCATCTTGCATCGCCGCTCCAAGCGGTTTGGCCTGCTGCCACTGGCCGCCCCGGTAGCGGCGGCGGTGACCGTCACCATCATCCTGATCTTCCGGGACCAGACCCTGGCCGGGGAGGTGCAGGCCAGCGCATTCAAGTCCACGGTGGGTCCCAGCCTGGCCTGGTTCGACGAGTACATGCGCTACGAGCGGCTGCTGATGCACACCCCCGACGGGTCGGTGGCGCGGCGCTTCGGGGTGCTGGCGCTGCTCGTGGCGTTGGCGGTGTCGGTGGCGATGACGTTGCGTAAGGGCCGGATCCCGGGGACCGCCGCCGGGCCCAGCCGCCGAATCATCGGCATCACCATCATCTCGTTCATCGCGATGATGTTCACCCCGACCAAGTGGACGCACCACTTCGGGGTGTTCGCTGGGCTGGCCGGTTCGTTGGGGGCGCTGGCCGCGGTGGCGGTGAGCGCGGCGGCGATGCGGTCCCGACGCAACCGCACCCTGTTCGCGGCGCTGGTGTTGTTCATCGTGGCGCTGTCGTTCGCCAGCGTGAACGGCTGGTGGTACGTGTCCAACTTCGGGGTGCCGTGGTCGAATGCGTTCCCCGAGTGGCGGTTCGCCTTCGCCACCATGCTGATCGCGGTGACGGTGGTGGTGCTGCTGGCCGCGGCGTGGTTCCATTTCGCCGGCGACGACGCCACCGGCCCCGCCTGGTTTTCGCGGCTCCGGTCGCGGCTGGCCCGGATTATGCAGTCGCCGTTGGCGGTCGCCGCGTGGCTGCTGATCGTCTTCGAGGTGCTGTCGCTGACCCTGGCGATGACCGACCAATACCCGGCGTGGTCCGTCGGCCGATCCAACCTGCAAGCCCTGACCGGTAAGGCATGCGGGCTGGCCACCGACGTGCTGGTCGAGCAGCACCCCAACGAGGGCATGCTGCCCCCGGTGGGTGCACCCGCTGGGCAGGCGCTGGGCGCGGTGCGCGGCGACGGCTTCACCCCCAACGGCATCCCCACCGACGTGTCCGCCGATCCGGTGATGGCGCCGCCCAGCGGCGGTTTCGACGACGACGGCGTGGTCACCAGCAGCGAAGCCGGCACCGAGGGCGGTACCACCGCGCCGGGCATCAACGGCTCGCGGGCCCGGCTGCCCTATGACCTGGACGCGGCGCGGACCCCGGTGCTGGGCAGCTGGCGTTCCGGTGTGCAGGTGCCCGCTGAACTGCGGTCGGCGTGGTATCGGCTGCCCCCCCCGCGAGGAGGCCGGGCCATTGGTGGTGGTGACCGCCGCGGGCCGGTTCGACACCGGTGAGGTCACCGTGCAGTGGGCCGGCGACGACAATCAACCGGGCGGCACGGTGCAGTTCGGTGATGTCGGCGCGGCGCCGGCCTGGCGCAACCTGCGGGCACCGCTGTCGGCGATCCCGCGTGAGGCCACCCAGATCCGGCTGGTCGCCACCGACGACGACCTGGCTCCGCAGCACTGGATCGCGGTCACCCCGCCGCGGATCCCCAAGCTGCACACCCTGCAAGAAGTGGTCGGCTCCCAGGACCCGGTGTTTCTGGACTGGCTGGTCGGGTTGGCCTTCCCCTGTCAGCGCCCGTTCGGTCACCAAAACGGGGTGATCGAGGCGCCGAAGTGGCGGATCCTGCCGGACCGGTTCGGCGCCGAAGCCAACTCCCCGGTGATGGACAACGTCGGCGGGGGCCCGCTGGGCATCACCGAGCTGCTGGTCAAGGCGAGTACCGTGCCGACGTATCTCAAGGACGACTGGTTCCGGGATTGGGGGGCGTTGCAGCGGTTGACGCCCTACTACCCGGACGCGGTGCCGGCCCGGCTGGATCTGGGCTCGGCGACCCGCGGCGGGCTGTGGAGCCCGGCCCCAATGCGCAAGACGTAGCCTTTTTTGCGCGACCGTGCGTGTCCCCGGTCGACACGCCGCGTTCAAAACCGGTTCTGCGCACGTTCGTGCGAACCCTCCGAGCGCCGGGTCCCATCGCCGCGCACGCCGTCGCATAACATCGAGCCTCGTGCCCACCGATGACAACCAGCGATCCCGCTACCGGATCGCCCGGCTGATCGCCGTCGTCGCGGGCATCGCCGGTGCGCTGCTGTGCGGCGTGGTCCCGCTGCTGCCGGTCAAGCAGACCACCGCCACCATCCTGTGGCCGCAAGGCACCACCGACGGCCACGTCACCGATATCACCGCCCCGCTGGTGGCGGGCGCGCCGCAGGCCCTGGACGTGTCCATCCCCTGCTCGGCGATCGCCACCCTGCCCACCGACGGCGGCCTGGTGTTCTCCACCGTGCCGCTCGGCGGGGTGGACGCCACCAAGAGCGGGCTGTTCGTGCGGGCGAATAAGGACACCGTCGTCGTCGCGTTCCGCGACTCGGTGGCCACCGTGGCGAAGCGCGAAGCGGTGGCGGCCAGCGCCTGCAGCGTGCTGCACATCTGGGCCAACGTCGGCGGGGTGGGCGCGGACTTCGTCGGCATCCCCGGTGCCACCGGAACCCTGCCGGTGGAGAAGAAACCCCAGGTCGGCGGCGTGTTCACCGAGATGAAGGTGGGCGCCCAGCCCGGCCTGAGCGCCCGCATCGACATCGACACCCGGTTCATCACCGCACCCACCACGCTCAAGCGGGCCGCGATGGCCCTCGGGTGCTGTGCGTGCTGGCCGCGATCGGCGCGCTGGCGGTGCTGGACCGCCGGTCGGGACGACGGGTGCCGCGCAACTGGAGTCGGCTCTGGACGGTCGGGGCCGCGACCTGGCTGGCCGACCTCGGTGTCATCGGGACCCTGCTGCTCTGGCACATCATCGGCGCCACCTCCTCGGACGACGGCTACAACCTGACCATCGCCCGGGTGGCCGGCAAGGCCGGCTACGTGGCCAACTACTACCGGTTCTTCGGCACCACCGAGGCGCCGTTCGACTGGTATCCGGCCGTGTTGGCGCAGCTGGCCTCGGTCAGCACCGCCGGGGTGTGGATGCGGCTGCCGGCCACCGCGGCCGGGATCGTGTGCTGGCTGGTGATCAGCCGCTACGTGCTGCGCCGGCTCGGTCCCGCGAAAGGCGGCCTGGCGGGCAACCGGGTCGCGGTGTGGACCGCGGCGGCGGTGTTCGTGGCGGCCTGGTTGCCGTTCAACAACGGCCTGCGCCCCGAACCGCTGATCGCGCTGGGCGCCCTGCTGACCTGGCTGCTGGTGGAAAACGCGATCGCCACCCGGCGGCTGACCCCGGCCGCGGCCGCGATCGTGGTCGCGGGGTTGAGCGCGACGTTGGCCCCGCAGGGAC
>PPEA01000279.1 GCA_002967005.1 Mycobacterium talmoniae | reverse complement strand
CGCGGACCCGGCGCCGACGCGCGGCGTGGCGGCCGGGGACACGGCACGCTCGCGGCCGGAACGGACCGCTCCAGTAAGCTGGCCTATCGTGCAAAAACGGCGGCGCAGGCTGGGTGTGATGGGTGGGACGTTCGACCCCATCCATAACGGCCACCTGGTCGCCGCCAGCGAGGTCGCCGACCTGTTCGAGCTGGACGAGGTCGTCTTCGTGCCGACCGGCCAACCGTGGCAGAAGGGGCGCTCGGTCACCCCCGCCGAGGACCGCTACCTGATGACGGTGATCGCCACCGCCGCCAACCCCCGGTTCTCGGTGAGCCGGGTCGACATCGACCGCGGCGGCCCCACCTACACCATGGACACCCTGCGGGATCTGCGCGCGGTCAACCCCGACACCGATCTGTACTTCATCACCGGGGCCGACGCGCTGGCCTCCATCCTGACCTGGCAGGACTGGAAGGAACTGTTCTCCATGGCCCGGTTCGTCGGGGTGAGCCGGCCCGGCTACGAGCTCAACGGCGACCACCTCAACGACGTGCTGGGCAAGCTGCCCGACGACACGCTGACCCTGGTCGAGGTGCCCGCCCTGGCGATCTCGTCGACGGACTGCCGGCGGCGCGCCCAACAAAGCCGGCCGATCTGGTACCTGGTGCCCGACGGGGTGGTGCAGTACGTGTCCAAACGCCGGCTCTACGCCCAAGCGGGGGCCCAAGCCACCGGAGACCACACATGACCGCCACCGCAGACGCCGTCGACATGGCGACCGTCGCCGCCCGGGCCGCCGCCGCCAAACTCGCCGACGACGTCGTCGTCATCGACGTCTCCGGGCAGCTGGTCATCACCGACTGCTTCGTCATCGCCTCGGCGTCCAACGAGCGGCAGGTCAACGCGATCGTCGACGAGGTCGAGGAGAAGATGCGCCGGGCGGGCTACAAGCCGGCCCGCCGCGAAGGCACCCGCGCCGGCCGGTGGACGCTGCTGGACTACGTCGACATCGTCGTGCACATCCAGCACCAGGACGAACGCGACTTCTACGCGCTGGACCGGCTGTGGCGCGACTGCCCGGTCATCGGGGTGGACCTGGCGGTGGACCCCGACGATTCCGAGGCCACGCCATGAGGGTGCGCCGCCTGGTCATGCTCCGCCATGGGCAAACCGAATTCAATGCCGCCAGCCGGATGCAGGGCCAACTGGACACCGAGCTGAGCGAACTGGGCCACGCCCAGGCCGTCGCCGCCGCCGAGGTGCTCAGCAAACGTCAGCCGCTGCTGATCGTGTCGTCGGACCTGCGCCGCGCCGACGACACCGCGGAAAAACTGGGGGAGCGCACCGGGTTGCCGGTGCGGGTCGACACCCGGCTGCGCGAAACCCACCTGGGCGATTGGCAGGGCCTGACCCACGACCAGGTCGACGCCGCCGCGCCCGGCGCCCGGCTGGCCTGGTGCGGGG
>PPEA01000278.1 GCA_002967005.1 Mycobacterium talmoniae | reverse complement strand
CACCGCCATGGCAACCGGTTTCGTCACCCTGGCCGCCGCGCGGTCCGCGGCCGACGGCGCCGACGTGGACACCGTGGCGGCTGCGGCGTCGGCGGCGGTGGGCCGCAGCCACGGCTACATCGTCGTGCACCGGCTGGACAACCTGCGGCGCAGCGGACGGATCGACAGCGCCGCCGCGTGGCTGGGTACCGCGCTGTCCCTCAAGCCGCTGCTGCGCATCGATGACGGCAAACTTGTGCTGGCGCAACGGATCCGCACCGCCAGCAAGTCGGTAGCGGCGATGATCGACCGGGTCAGCGACATCGTCGGCGACCGGGCGGCGGCGCTGGCCGTGCACCACGTCGCCAACCCCGACGGGGCGGATCAGGTCGCGGCGGCGCTCGCCGAGCGGCTGCCGGCCTGCGAACCGGCGGATCGTCACCGACCTGGGTCCGGTGCTGGCGCTGCACGTCGGTGGCGGAGCGCTGGCGGTGTGCGCCCGACGTGCCCGACTAGCGCTCAGACGGCCGCCCGGCCGGTGATCGGCGGCAGGTCGGCCAGCGTGACGATGCCGGGCTCGGCGGCCACCACCGCCGGGACCGCGTTGGTGACCGGCATCGCGGTGTAGATCCCGCCCAGCCCGCCGAAACCGGGCTCACTCCAGTCCTTCGGCGGCAGGCAGTGAATGACGGTGCGCATGTTCGGCATCCCGAACACCTGAATCACGTGACCGTCGGCCACCGGTTTGGGTGGCGTCACCTGATCACCCATGATCCAGTTGAACCCGACGCTGACCACGTTGCGCTCACCGACCCAGCCGCGGTGATACCCGTAGACGCTGGCGACGGTTCCGGCCGGAATCTGCATGAAGCCCAGATCGGTGTCGCCGGTGGCGGGCGTGAACTGCACGTCAAAGGTCATCTTGTCCAGCTGCGCGCCGATCGCGTCGGCCATCATCGCCGCGGCCTCGGCGAAGACTTCGCTTTCGCGGCGCACACTTTCGGCCAGCCCCGCGGTGTCGGGATGCTGGGAGAACCCCATGGCGGTCATGGTGCCCGCCGATTCGTAGGTCGAGCAGTCCACCGACTCGGTGATCCGGATCTCGTCGACCCGCTCGCACGCACCGGACAACACCATGCCGACCATGTTCGTGATGCCCGGATGCGCCCCGCTGCCGAACATGGTCGACCGCCCGGCCGCGCAGGCGGCCAGGATGCGCTCCCGGTCGGCGGCGGTCTGCTTGCCGCCGGTGATCCAGGCCGCGCTGGAGCACACGTTGACGCCGGCCTCCAACAACCGGACCAGCTCGTCGATGTTGGGCCACAGCGGGTTGTAACAACACGCGTCGGGCCGCAGCGCCAGCAGCGCGTCGATGTCGTTGGTGGCCGTCACCCCGGTGGGCTGCGGCCAGCCGGCCAGCTCGGCGGCGTCCACCCCGACCTTGTCGGCGCCGTGCGCGTACACCCCGACCAGCTCCATATCGGGTCGGCCGATGATCGCGTGCAGCGAGCGGCGGCCGATGTTGCCGGTGGTCCACTGGATTACGCGCAGCGGGGGATTGACGGTCATGAGGCTCCTCGGCGACGGTGGTCCGCCCAGCTTATTCGGATGCGGTGCGCCGGCGATTGTGGCACCGTCGAAGCTCGTGAGTCCCCTGACCCTGCGCACCCCGACCGACGACGACTGGCCGAAGATCTTGCGGCTGGACGCCACCGGCTTCGGGGTGTTTTTGGACCCGGAGCAGGTCGGCGCCTTCCGCACCCTGATCCCGTCCGACGGCGCGGTGGTGGCCTGCGACGGCGACGACGTCGTCGGCGTCGCGCTGTATGCGGACCTGCAGCTGACCGTGCCCGGCGGGGCGGTGCTGCCGACCGCCGGGGTCAGCGGCGTGGTCGTCGCGCCCACCCACCGCCGCCGCGGCGTGCTGCGGGCCATGTATGACGAATTGCACCGGCGCATCGCCGATTCCGGGTATCCGATCGCGGCCCTGACCGCCAGCGAGGGCGGCATTTACGGTCGGTTCGGCTACGGGCCGGCCACCGTCGATCACGAGCTGACCCTGGACCGGCCGGTTTGCCCGGTTCCATCCCGACGCCCCGGATCCGGGCGGGGTCCGGCTGGTCACACCGGTCGAGCGGCGCGAGGAGTTGGCGGCGATTTTCGA
>PPEA01000277.1 GCA_002967005.1 Mycobacterium talmoniae | reverse complement strand
CCAGCACCACCGAGCCCGCCGGCGGAGCCGACCCCGACCCAGACCGAGCCGCTGCCGCCGCCGTTGCCCGCCGAGGTGGGCGGGTAGCGCCCGTGGTATCTTCGCCACCGTGAACACCGTCGCGCGCCGCTATTGGCGCTTTATCTCGGCTCCGGGCGGGGCCGTAGAGGAAGCGTCAGTCTGACACATCCGCGCGACTAACACCCGGAGCCCAAGCAGTGACCGCCAGGTCGCTGCTTTCGTCATTTCAGGGCATCGGGAACCCGCGGGCGTGCCCTGACACCACCAGAAAGGCACCCCACATGTCCATCGCCGATACCGTCACGACCGCCGTCGACACCGCCGATCGTCGGATCGCCGCATTCCGGGAGCTCTCGACACCGGACGAGATCCGGGCCGAACTCCCGCTGACGCCGCGCCGGGCCGCGGCGGTCCAGCACGATCGGGACCAGGTCGCCGACATCCTGGCCGGCCGCGACGACCGGCTGCTGCTGGTGGTCGGGCCCTGCTCGGTGCACGACCCGAACGCCGCGCTCGACTACGCCCGTCGACTCGCCCCGCTGGCCAGCCGGTACGCCGAGCGCCTGAAAATCGTGATGCGGGTGTACTTCGAGAAGCCGCGCACCACCGTGGGCTGGAAGGGCCTGATCAACGACCCCAGCATGGACGGCAGCTTCGACGTGGAACGGGGTCTGCGCACCGCCCGGCGGCTGCTGCTGGACGTCATCGACATCGGTCTTCCGGTGGGGTGTGAATTCTTGGAACCCACCAGCCCGCAGTACATCGCCGACGCCGTCGCGTGGGGCGCCATCGGTGCGCGGACCACCGAGTCGCAGGTGCACCGGCAGTTGGCGTCCGGGCTGTCCATGCCGATCGGCTTCAAGAACGGCACCGACGGCAACATCCAGGTCGCGATCGACGGTGCGCGCGCCGCCGCCGCACCGCACAGCTTCTTCGGCGTGGACAACCGCGGCCGCGGGGCCGTCGTGGAGACCACCGGCAACCCGGACTGTCACGTGATCCTGCGGGGCGGTTCGGGCGGCCCCAACTACGACGCCGGGTCGGTGGCGACCGCGGTGACGCAGCTGCGTGCAGCGGGACTGCCGGACCGGCTGATGATCGACTGCTCGCACGCCAACTCCGGCAAGGACCATCGCCGGCAGGCGGCGGTCGCGGCCGAGGTGACCCACCGCATCGCCGCGGGGGAGGGCGGGATCACCGGCCTGATGTTGGAAAGCTTCCTGGTCGCCGGGGCGCAACCGCTGGGTGCTGACCTGGTGTACGGCCAGTCGGTCACCGATCAGTGCATGGACTTCGCCACCACCGCCGAGCTGCTGGCCGGGCTGTACGCGGCGAAGGGGTGAGCGCCGGCGGGTGCGGCGCCCCGCCACATCCGGCCCCGTTGCCCCATGAACCGGTTCACACCGCGGCCCAGCCGCCGTCCACGCTGAGGATGGCCCCATGGATGTTGGCGGCGTTGTCGCCGGCCAGGAAGACCACCGCGGCGGCCACCTCGGCGGGCGTGCTCATCCGGCGCGACGGAAGCCGGGCCAGCACCGGCTCCAGATGCTCGGCGTACTCCTGCTGGCGTTCGGTGGCGATCGGTCCGGGCGCGACGGCATTGACCCGCACCCCCGCCGGGCCGTACTCGTCGGCCCAGGATTTGGTGAACGAGTGGACGGCGGCCTTGTTGGCGCAGTAGACCGCCGACCCCGCGGCCCCGTGCAGCCCGGTGATGGAGCCGATGTTGACGATGGCGCCGCCACCGGCGCGGGCCATCTCCGGGGCGATGACGCCGGTCAGCAAAAACGGGGCGAACACGTTGACGGCGAACACGTCGTGCAGCTCGCGTTCGCTGATATCCGCGGTCGGCGTCGGCATCAGCAGGGTCGCCGCGTTATTCAACAGGATGTCCAGCCGGCCCCCGGCGGCCTCGGTGGCCGTCGCCGCGACCCGCCGGATCTCCTCCTGCCCGGCGGCCAGGTCGGCGGCGACAAACGCGGCCGCGCCGCCGCCCGCCCGGATCTCGGCGTCGACGGCGTCACCGCGCACCTCGTTCCGCCCGCTGACAACGACGAAGGCGCCGTCGGCGGCCAGCGCGGTGGCGATGGCGGCTCCCAGGCCGCCGGTCGACCCGGTGACCAGTGCTGTGCGACCGGATAATTGCGTAGTGTTTGGACTCATGGGTCCACATGCTGCGCCGATAAAAATGGACCTGCAAGTCCAGAAACTGACCGCCAAGGGGCGGGCCACCCGGCAACGCATCATCGACGGCGCCGCCGCCGAGATCCGCGCCCGCGGTGTGGCGCTGACCACCCTCGACGACATCATGGCCCGCACCCACACCTCGAAAAGCCAGCTGTTCCATTACTTCCCCGGCGGCAAGGACCAGCTGCTGTTGGCGGTGGCGGGGTTGGAGTCGCAGCGGGTGCTCGACGACCAGCAACCGCATCTGGGGGCGCTGACCTCGTGGGCGGCCTGGCAGCGCTGGCGCGACGCGGTGGTGGACCGCTACCGGCGCCAGGGGCAGAACTGCCCGATCGCGGTGCTGATGTCGGAGGTGGGCCGCACCACCCCGGGCGCCCAGGCCGTCACCGCCGAGCTGATCAGCACCTGGCACGGCGCGATCGCCACCGGTATCCGCTCGATGCAAGACCAGGGCAAGATCGCCGCCGGGGTAGACACCAACCGGGCCGCCGCGGCGCTGCTGGCCGGAATCCAGGGCGGGGTCGGCATCATGCTCGCCACCGGCGACCTGTCGTATCTGGAGGCCGCCCTGGACGACGGCATCGCCGCGCTGCGCGGGGACTAAACGGTCAGCGCCGACGCAGCCCCGCCCGGCCGGCCGCGAGCGTCATCCCCGGTGAACCCAACAGCAGCTGCACCACCTGGAGCGGATGCCGGGCGGAACGGACCTTGAGGAAGTTGTAGGCCCGCAGGTCGATCACCTTGGCGTCGGGGTCGAAGCGCCAGACCTCAAGGCCGCAGCCGTCGCGGCGCCCGTGCGGTCCACCGCACCACTCGTTGACGATGGTGTCCTCGGTCGCGGCGACAAGTTGCTTGTCCAGCCGGAACCGGCGCGCCTTGAACGCCGCGCACGCGCGGGCCCAGGTGGCGTGAATCGCCTCCACGCCAACGGATTCCTCGCGTGCGCCGTCGGTGATCATCACCGCGCGGGCGTCCGCGGCGTACATGTCATAGATCACCTCGGTGAGGTACGCGTTGGTGGCGTCCTGCACCGATGCGACGAACGCGGCGGCGTCCGCGGGTCGGCGCCCGATGGCTGCGCTGCTCATCGAACCTTGGCCGCGGCGGCCGCTACACCTAGCCGAATACCGGTCCGCAGCACCGCCATCAGAGCGCGGGGGCGTAGTACGGCCCGGACCATGGTCAGCGAGTCGCAGTACAACACCCGCCGCCGCACCCGCCCGGCCTCATCGAGTTCGTAGCGGTCGATCGCGGGCCAGCTCAGCGCCCGGCCGCCGAGGGTGCCGTGGATCCGGAACTCGATGTACACCATGTCGTCGGCCGAGACGGCCGAGTTGACCACGTCGATGTGCAGGTCGGGGATCAACGCGAAGACCCGTCGCCAGTACGCGGCGGCGTTGTCTCGGCCCCGCACGTCGGGAAGGAGCGGCTGGACGTAGCAGACCTCCGGGTTCGTCAACGCATCCAGGCGTTCGAGGGTCGGCGCGGCCCACACCTGCCGGAACCGCTCCACGAAGGCCGCGGCGGGTGTTGCGAGTGGTGTGGTCATTTCCCTCAGTTCGTTGCGGGTCACCTTCGTTCGGCGCACACGATGCCGAGCCAGTCGTCGCTGGCCAGTCCGCGTGCACCGGCCGGGTCGTAGCGGCGCAGCAAGTCGGCGACGCCGACCTGGTCACGGCACACGAACCCGTGCGCGCCCAGCAGCTCGGCCACACCGGTCGCGGTGAAGCCGCTGCGATACGGTTCGCCGCGCCGCGCCACCATCCGGGTCACCCGCCGGGCGCCGGCCCACCGGCTGCGCCCGGCGACCACCTCGGCATCGAGGTAGTCGAACACCAGCCGGCTGCCGGGTGCACACAGCGCCGCGAGGTCGGCGAGGGTCTGGTCGATGGCGTGTCCGGTGAGATACATGCTGACCCCGAGCCAGACGATCACGCTGCGCCGCGCCGGATCGAACCCGCTGTCGACCAGCCGGGTACGCAATGCGCCGTCCTCGAAATCGCAGGGCACCCAGACTGTCTGGCTAGCGCGCGGCGACGGCAGCAGCCGCTCGGTCACCGGCCGTTTGGCGGCCTGGGTGGCGGGTGCGTCGACTTCGAAGATGGTCACCGCGGTGTCGGCCCGGCGCAGGCTGGTGGTGTCGAAGCCGGCACCCAGCAACACCACCTGGTCGACGCCCGCGCCGATCGCCGCGTCGACGACGTCGTCGGTGAAGCGGACCCGCAGCACGATATGGGCGTGCAGCCCACCCCACCACCAATCGAAAACCCGCAGCGCCGCGGCGGCGGGCAGCCGACGGGCCAGCATGGCCCGGAACACCGGGTGGCCGACGAAATGTCGCGAGCCCGGATCGTCGAGCAGGCGCCGCGGCTGCATGCTTTCCGCGGCGCGCTGGGCGGCGTTGATCTGCGCGGTCAAACTCGCCTTGTGGTCCAGGCGCCGGGCGCTCACCGGGTCAACGGGCAGTCATGTCGACCACGCTACGACGACACCGGTTCGGCAGTAAGGTCCAGTTTTTGTGTCTGATTCGTGGACCAGTGAGGGCGGCGGGGTCGATCTGCACCTCGACCTGCCCGCGGGTCGTGGCCGCCGCGCGGCGCTCGAACGGGCGCTGCGGCACGCCATCCGCGATGGGCGGCTGGCACCGGGGGAGCGGTTGCCGTCGTCGCGCGCGCTGGCCGCCCAACTCGGGGTCGCCCGCGGCACGGTGGTGGAGGCCTACGCGCAGCTGTCGGCCGAGGGTTACCTGCGCAGCCGGCCCGGGGCGGTCACCGAGGTGGCCC
>PPEA01000276.1 GCA_002967005.1 Mycobacterium talmoniae | reverse complement strand
CGGGGCCGGTGCGCTGGCCGCGCACGCCACCGCGGTGGTGATCAAACGCGTTGTCCGCCGGGAACGCCCGCACCACCCGGCGGTCGCGGTCAATGTCGGCACCCCCAGCCGGCTCAGTTTTCCGTCGGCGCACGCCACCTCCACCACCGCGGCGGCCATCCTGCTGGGTCGGGTCACCGGCCTGCGGCTGCCCGCCGTGCTGGTGCCGCCCATGGCACTATCTCGGATGGTCCTCGGCGTGCACTATCCCAGTGACGTCGCCACCGGCGTCGCCGTCGGCGCCGCCGTCGCAGCCGTCGCGATCCGGCTGGACAACTCGGGAGAGTCAAATGGCTGAAAAGACGGCAGCGGTGGACGGGCCGCCGGCGAACCTCGTCACCGGGGTCATCAAGGCGCTGCGCCCCAAGCAGTGGGTGAAAAACGTGCTGGTGATCGCCGCGCCGCTGGGCGCGTTGGGCCGCGGCGTGCACTACGACTACCTCGACCTGGCGTTCAAGGTGCTGATCGCGTTCGTAGTGTTCAGCCTGGCGGCCTCGGCGGTGTACCTGGTCAACGACGCCCGCGACGTCGAAGCCGACCGGGCACACCCCACCAAGCGGTTCCGGCCGATCGCCGCCGGGGTGGTGCCCGAGTCGCTGGCCTATGCCCTGGCCGTGGTGCTCGCGGCGGTGTCGCTGGGCATCTCCTGGTGGCTGACTCCGAACCTGGCGCTGGTGATCGGCATCTATCTCGCCATGCAGCTGGCCTACTGCTTCGGCCTCAAACACCAAGCGGTGCTGGACATCTGCATCGTGTCCTCGGCGTATTTGATCCGGGCCATCGCCGGCGGCGTGGCCACCGACATCTACCTGTCGCAGTGGTTCTTGCTGGTGATGGCGTTCGGCTCGCTGTTCATCGCGGCCGGCAAGCGCTACGCCGAGCTGCAGCTCGCCGAGCAGACCGGCGCCAAGATCCGCAAATCGCTGGAGAGCTACACCGGCACCTACCTGCGCTTCGTCTGGACGCTGGCGGCCACCGCGGCGGTGGTGTGCTACAGCCTGTTCGCCTTCGAGCGTGACAACGGCTCCGGATCGTGGTTCGCGGTGTCGATCATCCCGATCACCATCGGGCTGCTGCGCTATGCGGTCGACGTCGACGGCGGGCTGGCCGGCGAGGCCGAGGAGATCCTGCGGCGTGACCGGGTGCTGCAACTGCTGGCGCTGGCGTGGCTTGGGACCATCGGTGCAGCAGTTGCGTTCGGCTAGGCCACCAGCGGCCCCCGCCCGCCGCCCGACGCCCGCCCCGCCGGTCGGCTGGCCGGTCTTCCCGTACGACGCCATCGTGCGGCTCAGCCTGTGGGTGAGCGTGTCGCTGATTGTGGTGCTGTTCGGCTGGGGCGCCTGGCAGCGGCGCTGGATCTCCGACGACGGGCTGATCGTGCTGCGCACGGTCCGCAATCTGTTGGCCGGCAACGGCCCGGTGTTCAACAAGGGGGAGCGGGTCGAGGCGAACACCTCGACGGTGTGGACCTACCTGGTGTACGCGGGCAGCTGGCTGGCCGGCCCGATGCGCCTGGAGTACGTGGTGTTGGCGTTCGCGCTGGTGCTGTCGCTGGCCGGGGTGGCGCTGCTCATGCTGGGCACCGCCCGGCTGTACGCGCCGAGCCTGCAGGGCCGTCGCGCCGTGCTGCTGCCCGCCGGGGCGCTGGTCTACATTGCGATCCCCCCCGCGCGCGACTTCGCCACCTCCGGCCTGGAAAGCGGGCTGGTGCTGGCCTGGTTCGGGCTGCTGTGGTGGATGCTGGTGTGCTGGTCGCAGGCATTGCGCGCCCGACCCGGTGGTAGAGCCTTCACCGCGGCGCTGGCGTTCGTGGCGGGGCTGAGCGTGCTGGTGCGTCCCGAGCTGGCGCTGATCGGCGGCGGGGTGCTGATCATGATGCTGATCGCGGCCCGCGGCTGGCGGCGCCGGGCGCTGATCGTGGTGGCCGGCGGGCTGCTGCCGGTGGCCTACCAGATCTTCCGGATGGGCTACTACGGGCTGCTGGTGCCCGGAACCGCCGTGGCCAAGGACGCGGCCGGCGACAAATGGGCCCAGGGCGTGACCTACCTGGTGAACTTCAACCGGCCCTATGCGCTGTGGGCGCCGGCGATATTGCTCGTCGTGCTGGGCTTGTCGTTGGCGGCCACCCGCAGCCGGCCGTGGTGGATTCGCCGGCGGGTGTCGCCCAGTTACGGCCTGGTGGCCCGCATCATTCAGAGCCCACCCGCGGTGGTGGCGTTCATCGTGGTCAGCGGGCTGCTGCAGGCGGCGTACTGGACCCGCCAGGGCGGCGACTTCATGCACGGCCGCGTGCTGCTGTTCCCGGTGCTGTGCCTGCTGGCCCCGGTGGCGGTCATCCCGGTGGTGCTGCCCGACGGGGTGCGCTACTCCCGCCAGCAGGGCTACCTGTTCGCCGGCGCGGTCAGCGTGCTGTGGCTCGGGGTGGCGGGATGGTCGCTGTGGGCGGCGAATTCGTCGGGTTTGGGGGATGACGCCACCCGGGTGACCGATTCCGGGATCGTCGACGAGCGCCGGTTCTACTCGCAGGCCACCGGGCACGCCCACCCGCTGACCGCCGCGGATTACCTGGACTACCCGCGGATGCGGGCGGTGTTGACCACCCTCAACCACACCCCGGCCGGGGCGCTGCTGCTGCCGTCGGGCAACTACGACCAGTGGGATGTGGTGCCGGTCATCCTGCCGGTGCCGTCGGGCACCCTGCCGGTCCCGACTCCGGGGTCCGGCCCGCACACCGTGTTCTTCACCAACCTGGGCATGTTGGGGATGAACGTCGGGCTCGACGTCCGGGTGCTCGACCAGATCGGTCTGGCGAACCCGCTGGCCGCGCATACCGAGCGGCTGCAACACGGCCGGATCGGCCACGACAAGAACCTGTTCCCGGACTGGGTGATCGCCGACGGACCGTGGGTGAAGTGGTATCCGGGCGTTCCCGGCTACCTCGACCAGGCGTGGGTCGCCCAAGCCGAGGCGGCCCTGCAATGCCCGGCCACCGCATCGGTGCTCAACTCGGTGCGCGGGCCGATGGGTGCCCACCGCTTCTTCTCGAACCTGCTGCACGCCTATTCGTTCACCAAGTACCGGATCGACCGGGTGCCGCGTTACGAACTGATCCACTGCGGGCTCGACATCCCGGATGTGCCGGAAAACGGCCGCCCGCCCTACACCGGACTGCCGGCGACGGGCCCCTAACACCGCCGCCCGTGTGACAAACGGGACGGCAGCGTCGCAAGTTAACGGGGTCCGGGCACTGAAACCTATGAATTTCAGAAACCACTAAGAAAATTGTGGAAGCGGTGCGGTCACCGGGTCGGCAGCAACACGATGTCCGACATCTCACCGGCGGGAATGCGCGTGTGGGCATATTTTGACGCCTTGATCGGCCCGGCCACGAAATGACCGCGATCGGGCCCCAAAACGGCGCGCGGCCGGGCGTTATGCACCTCTGGAGGAGAGCGTTTACCCGCAGATGTGGTTGACTACACGGGCACTGCTGCGCCTCGCGCATGCAGCCTGGACCAACAAGATGGGCCTAACAAAGGATGAGGAAAGCAAGGATGAAGCTGGTTGACAGGTTTTCCGCCGCGGCGAAGGGCATGCCGCGCCGGTTGGCAGTCGCCGCCATGGGCGCGGCCCTGCTGTCGGGTGTGATCGGCGTCGTCGGTGGCACCGCGACCGCCGGTGCGTTCTCCCGGCCGGGTCTGCCCGTCGAGTACCTGCAGGTGCCGTCGGCGGGTATGGGCCGCGACATCAAGGTGCAGTTCCAAAGCGGTGGCCCGAACTCCCCGGCGGTCTACATGCTGGACGGTCTGCGCGCCCAGGACGACTTCAACGGCTGGGACATCAACACCCCGGCGTTCGAGTGGTACTACGGCTCGGGCCTGTCGATGGTGATGCCGGTCGGCGGTCAGTCCAGCTTCTACAGCGACTGGTACAAGCCGGCCTGCGGTAAGGCGGGGTGCTCCACCTACAAGTGGGAGACCTTCCTCACCAGCGAGCTGCCGGCCTACCTGCAGGCCAACCAGAACGTGAAGCCCACCGGCAGCGCCGCGGTCGGGCTGTCGATGGCCGGTTCGGCCGCGCTGACGCTGGCGATCTACCACCCCGAGCAGTTCCCGTACGCCAGCTCGATGTCCGGCTTCTTGAACCTGTCCGAGGGCTGGTGGCCGTCGCTGGTCAACATCTCCATGGGTGACGCCGGTGGCTACAAGGCCGCCGACATGTGGGGTCCCAAGGAGGACCCGGCCTGGCAGCGCAACGACCCGATGGTCAACATCAGCAAGCTGGTGGCCAACAACACCCGCATCTGGATCTACTGCGGTAACGGCACCCCGAATGAAATCGGTGGTGGCAACCTGCCGGCCGAGTTCCTGGAGAAGATGACGATCCGCACCAACAAGACCTTCCAGGACAACTACATCGCCGCCGGCGGCACCAACGGGGTGTTCAACTTCCCCGACGCCGGTACCCACGACTGGGGCTACTGGGGCCAGCAGCTGCAGGCCATGAAGCCCGACATGCAGCGGGTGCTGGGTGCCACCCCGGGTGGCGGCGCCGCCGCTACCTCGGAGGCGCAGGGCAACTAACGCCCCCTGCGGCAGTACCACCGTCAACGGCGGCGACCTTCACGGGTCGCCGCCGTTGACCGTTTTCTCCCCTCGGATCCCGCGGCGTGTGGTTCACTACCTTGCGCGGGGGCGGGGGCCGCGGGGGTGCGGCAATCAAGACGAGTGAGGTGGGTATGAGAGGCCAGTCGATCCTGCTACGGGTGCTCGGCGCTGCCGCGCTGACGCTGGGGCTGTGCGCCGTGACCACCGGCACCGCGAAGGCCGCCTACGAGACGCTGATGGTGCCCTCACCGTCGATGGGCCGCGATATCCCGGTGGCCTTCCTGGCCGGCGGACCGCACGCCGTGTACCTGCTGGACCCGTTCAACGCCGGCGCGGACGTCAGCAACTGGGTCACCGTCGGCAACGCGATGAACACCCTGGCCGGCAAGGGGATCTCGGTGGCCGCCCCGGCCGGCGGGGCGTTCAGCATGTACACCAACTGGGAGCAGGACGGCAGCAAGCAGTGGGACACCTTCCTGTCCAGCGAGCTGCCGGACTGGCTGGCCGCCAACAAGGGCCTGGCCCCGGGCGGCCACGCCGCCGTCGGCGCCGCCCAGGGCGGCTACGGCGCCATGGCGCTGGCGGCCTTCCACCCCGACCGGTTCGGCTTCGCCGGATCGTTGTCGGGCTTCCTGGACGTCTCCCGGACCACCACCAACGGCCCGATCCTGGCCGGCATGGAGCAATTCGGCGGGGTGGACGCTAACGGCATGTGGGGTGCACCACAGCTGGGCCGGTGGAAGTGGCACGACCCGTACGAGCACGCGGGCCTGCTGGCGGCGAACAACACCCGGGTGTGGGTGTTCAACGCCACCGGCGGCGCCAGCGACCCGGCGGCCATGATCGGCCAGGAAGCCATCGCGACCGGCAGCGGCCGGTTCTTCTACCAGCAATATCGCAACGTCGGCGGGCACAACGGGCACTTCGAGTTCCCCGGCGGCGACAACGGCTGGGGGTCGTGGAGCTCGCAGCTGGGCGCGATGTCCGGCGACATCGTCGGGGCGATCCGCTAAGGCGCCGCCGGTTCGGCGTTGACTCTGCGCCTACGGCGTAGAAGTGCGAGTACTGCACGCCGTGGACGCAGAGTCAATGCGCCCCAACGTCGGTCGGTACCGTGGAGGGGCTGTCGCGGCGCGGCCGCGCTACCAAGACCCCGGCAGGAGAGCATGGCGAAGAAATCTCGGCGCAAACGGCGCCGCATCCTCGGCTGGGCCGCGGCGATCGCCATGGCCGTCGTGGTGGCGCTGGTCGTGGTGGTGGTGGTGATCATGATCCGGCGCCCCGAACCGCCCGCCGCGGTCCCGCCCAGCATCACCCCGCCGAGCAGCTCGGTACCCCGGCCCAAGAAGCCCCGGCCGGAGTTCCAGGACGCCAGCTGCCCGGATGTGCAGCTGATCTCCATTCCCGGCACCTGGGAGTCGTCGCGCACCAACAACCCGCTGGACCCGGTCGAATTCCCCAACGCGTTGTTGCTCAACGTGACCCGGCCGATCGTCGAGCAGTTCAACCAGAGCCGGCTCGCGACGTACACCGTGCCCTACACCGCGCAGTTCCACAATCCGTTCGCCGCCGACAACCAGATGTCCTACAACGACAGCCGCAAAGAGGGCACCCGGGCGACGATCGACGCGATGACCGCGATGAACGACAAGTGCCCGTTGACCAGCTATGTGCTGATCGGGTTCTCCCAGGGCGCGGTGATCGGCGGTGACATCGCCAGCGACATCGGCAACGGCCGCGGGCCGGTCGACGAGGATCTGGTGCTCGGTGTGACGTTGATCGCCGACGGCCGCCGCCAGGAGGGGGTGGGCCAGGACATCGGCCCCAACCCGCCGGGACAGGGCGCCGAGATCACGCTGCACGACCTGCCGATCCTGTCCAGCCTGGGCCTGGCCATGACCGGGCCGCGGCCGGGCGGGTTCGGCGACCTGAACGACCGCACCAACGAGATCTGCGGTGCCGGGGACCTGATCTGCGCCGCCCCGCCGGAGGCGTTCAGCATCGCCAACCTGCCCAGGACGCTGGACATCCTGGCCGGCGGCGCCGGCCAGCCGGTGCACGCCCTGTATGCCACCACCCAGTTCTGGAGCCTGAACGGGCAACCCGCCACCCAGTGGACCCTGGATTGGGCGCACGGCCTGATCGACAATGCCCCCACTCCCAAGCACGGCTGAGCGTTACCACAACGTCACCAAACAGGCCGTACCTTTTGATTTGGTGCGCGCCGCACCGACCCTTAACATTAAGAGAAATTTAAGAGGACGTGTGGTCGCCCCCGATCGGGTCGATGGCCGTCGACGAGCACGGACACCTCTGTACGATCTGTGAGGTTTAGGGTTCGCGACGAGCGACGCAGGCGGCGTATGACGACCGGCGGCTGACCCGCGACACAAAATTTTTGGTGACAGGAGAGTTGGCATGGCCATGGGGTCCCGATCCGGGTACCACAACCCGTTCATCAAGGACGGCAAGATCAGGTTCCCCGACAACGGCAGCCTGGTGAACACCGTCGAACGGTGGGCGAAGGTGCGCGGCGACAAGCTGGCGTACCGCTTCCTGGATTTCTCCACCGAGCGCGACGGCATCGCCCGCGACATCTCCTGGGCCGAGTTCGGCGCCCGCAACCGAGCCATCGGCGCCCGGCTGCAGCAGGTCACCCAGCCCGGCGACCGGGTCGCCATCCTGTGCGCGCAGAACCTGGACTACCTGGTGTCGTTCTATGGCACCTTGTACGCCGGCCGGATCGCGGTGCCGCTGTTCGACCCGGCCGAGCCCGGCCACGTGGGCCGGCTGCACGCGGTGCTCGATGACTGCGCCCCGTCGGCGATCCTGACCACCAGCGACTCCGCCGAAGGGGTGCGCAAGTTCTTCCGCAGCCGCCCGGCCAAGGATCGGCCCCGCATCATCGCCGTCGACGCGGTGCCCGCCGAGGTCGGCGCCACCTGGGAGCGGGTGCCGGCCGACACCGACACCATCGCCTACCTGCAGTACACCTCCGGCTCGACCCGCACCCCGACCGGTGTGCAGATCACCCATCTGAACCTGCCCACCAACGTGGTGCAGGTCATCCACGCGCTGGAGGGCAAAGAAGGGGACCGCGGCGTCACCTGGCTGCCGTTCTTCCACGACATGGGCCTGATCACCATCGTGCTGTCCTCGGTGATCGGCTACCAGTGCACGTTCATGACGCCGGCGGCGTTCGTGCGCCGGCCCTACCGGTGGATCCGGGAGCTGGCGCGCAAGGAGGGGGAGACCGGCGGCACCATCTCGGCGGCCCCCAACTTCGCGTTCGAACACGCCGCGGCCCGCGGCCTGCCCAAAGACGGCGACCCGCCGCTGGACCTTTCCAACGTGCACGCCATCCTCAACGGCAGCGAACCGGTGTCGGCGGCGTCGCTGCGCAAGTTCAACGAAGCCTTTGCGCCGTACGGCTTCCAGGAGCGGGCGATCAAGCCGTCCTACGGGCTGGCCGAGGCCACCCTGTTCGTCTCGACCACTCCGATGGACGAGAAACCCAAGATCATTCACGTGGACCGGGACGCGTTGAACAACGAGAACCGGTTCGTCGAGGTGGACCCCGAGGCGCCGAACGCCGTCTCGCAGGCGTCGGCCGGCCGGATCGGCGTGGACGAGTGGGCGGTCATCGTGGACGCCGAATCGGCCAGCGAACTGCCCGACGGCCAGGTCGGCGAGATCTGGATCGCCGGCAACAACATGGGCACCGGGTACTGGAACCGGGAACAAGAGACCATCGAGACGTTTAAAAACATCCTCAAGTCGCGGACCAGCCCGTCGCACGCGGAGGGGGCGGCCGACGACGCGCTGTGGGTGCGCACCGGCGACTACGGCACCTTCTACGGCGACGACCTGTACATCACCGGCCGGGTGAAGGATCTGGTCATCGTCGACGGCCGTAACCACTACCCGCAGGACCTGGAGTACTCGGCGCAGGAATCCAGCCGGGCGCTGCGGGTCGGCTATGTCGCCGCGTTCTCGGTGCCGGCCAACCAGCTGCCGGCCGAGGTGTTCGATAACCCGCACTCCGGCCTCAAGTTCGACCCGGAGGACAGCTCCGAGCAGCTGGTGATCGTCGGCGAGCGGGCGCCGGGGGCGCACAAGCTCGACTACCAGCCGATCGCCGACGACATCCGGGCCGCGATCGCAGTCCGGCACGGGGTGACCGTGCGCGACGTGTTGCTGGTGTCGGCCGGCTCGATTCCGCGGACCTCCAGCGGCAAGATCGGGCGTCGCGCCTGCCGCACCGCCTACATCGACGGCAGCCTGCGCGGCGGCACCGCCGCCCCGAACGCCTTCCCCGACCAGGCGGAATAGATCAAAACGCAGCCGGGAGGCTCTCCATGACTGACACGCAACCGGATTCGGCAGCTAGCAGCGAGTCGCAGCGCGCCCGTACCGACATGACGGTCGCCGAGATGCGGGCCTGGCTGCGCAACTGGGTGGCCAACGCCACCGGGCAGTCGCCGGACTCCATCAACGAAACCGCGCCGATGGTGGAGCTGGGCCTGTCGTCGCGCGACGCGGTGGCGATGCGTCCGACATCGAGGACCTCACCGGGGTGACCCTGTCGGCGACGGTGGCGTTCCAGCATCCGACCATCGAGGCGCTGGCGACGGTGATCGTCGAGGGTGAACCGGTGCTGGCCGAGGACGCCGACGACGAAGACTGGTCGCGGGAGCGCGACGTCGCCGACATCGCGGTGGTGGGGCTGGCCACCCGGTTCCCCGGCGACATGAACACCCCCGAGCAGACCTGGCAGGCGCTGCTGGAGGGCCGCGACGGCATCACCGACCCGCCGGAGGGCCGCTGGTCGGAGTTCCTCGACGACCCGCGGATCGCCGAGCGGGTCGGCAAGGCCCGCACCCGCGGCGGCTACCTGTCCGACATCAAGGGCTTTGACTCCGAGTTCTTCGCGCTGTCGAAGATGGAGGCCGACAATATCGACCCGCAGCAGCGGATGGCCCTCGAGCTGACCTGGGAGGCGCTCGAGCACGCCCGCATCCCGGCGTCGAGCCTGCGCGGCGAATCGGTCGGCGTCTACATCGGCACCTCCCTTGCCGACTACCAGTTCCTGGCGATGTCGGACCCGAGCGTCACGCACCCGTACGCGATCACCGGCAATGCGAGTTCGATTGTGGCCAACCGGGTGTCGTACTTCTACGACTTCCATGGCCCCTCGGTCGCGGTCGACACCGCCTGTTCGAGTTCGATGGTGGCCGTGCACCAGGGGGTGCAGGCGCTGCGCAACGGCGAGGCCGATGTGGTGCTGGCCGGCGGGGTCAACGCCCTGACCACCCCGCTGGTGACGGTCGGCTTCGACGAGGTCGGCGGCGTGCTGGCCGCCGACGGCCGGATCAAATCCTTCTCCTCCGACGCCGACGGCTACGCCCGCTCCGAGGGCGGCGGCATGCTGGTGCTCAAACGGGTCGACGACGCCCGCCGCGACGGCGACCAAATCCTGGCCGTGATCGCCGGCAGCGCGGTCAACCACGACGGCCGCTCCAACGGGCTGTTGGCCCCCAACCCCGACGCGCAGGCCGACGTACTGCGCAAGGCCTACAAGAACGCCGGGATCGACCCGCGCACCGTGGACTACATCGAGGCGCACGGCACCGGCACCATCCTGGGTGACCCGATCGAGGCCGAGGGGCTGGGCAAGGTGGTTGGCCGGGGTCGGCCCGCCGACAAGCCGGCGCTGCTGGGCGCGGTGAAATCCAATGTCGGGCACCTGGAGTCGGCGGCCGGCGCGGCCAGCCTGGCCAAGATCGTGCTGGCGTTGCAGCACAACAAGATCCCGCCGTCGATCAACTACGCCGGCCCCAACCCGTACATCGACTTCGAGGGCCAGCACCTGAAGGTGGCCGACACCGTCACCGACTGGCCGCGCTACAGCGGGTACGCGATCGCCGGGGTGTCCGGGTTCGGTTTCGGCGGCGCCAACGCGCACCTGGTGCTGCGGGAGGTCTTGCCCCGCGACGTGATCGAGAAGGAACCCGAGCCGGCACCCGTTGCGGAGAAGCCCGCCACCGAGGCCGCCCCGGCCGAACTCGTGGGCGGGGTGCGGTTCGACGAGTACGGCGAGTTCATCGACGCCGAGGATGCCGTGCCTGCGGCGACTGAAGAGGAGTACGAACTTCCCGGCCTGACCGAGGAGGCGCTGCGGCTCAAAGAAGCTGCGCAGGCCGAACTGGAGGCCGCCGAGGCGCCGGTTCCGTTGATCCCGCTGGCGGTCTCGGCGTTTTTGACCTCCCGCAAGAAGGCCGCTGCCGCCGAGCTGGCCGACTGGATCGACAGCCCCGAGGGCCGCGCGTCGTCGCTGGAGTCGATCGGGCGGGCGCTGTCTAGGCGCAACCACGGCCGCTCCCGCGCGGTGGTGCTGGCCCGCGACCACGACGAAGCCATCAAGGGGCTGCGCGCGATCGCCGAGGGCAAGCAGCGGCCCAACGTGTTCGCCGCCGACGGCCCGGTCACCAACGGTCCGGTGTGGGTGCTGGCCGGCTTCGGTGCCCAGCACCGCAAGATGGGCAAGAGCCTCTACCTGCGCGACCCGATCTTCGCCGAGTGGATCGACAAGATCGACGCGCTGATCCAAGACGAGCGCGGGATCTCGATCCTGGAGATGATCCTGGACGACGCGGTGGACTACACCGCCGACACCGTCGAATACCCCATCGAAGCCGTCCAATTGGTGATCTTCGCCGTCCAGATCGCGCTCGGCGAGCTGCTCAAAGCGCACGGCGCCAAGCCGGCCGCGGTGATCGGCCAGTCGCTGGGTGAGCCGGGTGCCGCCTACTTCGCCGGCGGGCTGTCGCTGCGCGACACCGTGCGGATCATCGTCCCGCGCGCCCGGCTGATGGGCGAGGGCGAGGCGATGCTGTTCGGCGAGTACATCCGGCTGATGGCGCTGGTGGAGTACTCCGCCGACGAGATCAAGACCGTCTTCGCCGACTTCCCCGACCTGGAGGTCTGCGTCTACGCCGCGCCGAACCAGACCGTGATCGGCGGGCCGCCCGAGCAGGTCGACGCGATCATCGCCCGCGCTGAGGCCGAGGGCCGGTTCGCCCGCAAGTTCCAGACCAAGGGCGCCAGCCACACCGCGCAGATGGACCCGCTGCTCGGCGAGTTCACCGCCGACCTGCAGGGCATCCACCCGATGCCGCTGAACTGCGGCTACTTCTCCACCGTGCACGAGGGCAGCTACATCCGCCCGGGCGGTGAGCCGATCCACGACGTCGACTACTGGAAGAAGGGGCTGCGGCACTCGGTCTACTTCACCCACGGCGTGCGCAACGCCGTCGACAACGGGCACACCACGTTTTTGGAGTTGGCGCCCAACCCGGTGGCCCTCATGCAGGTCGGGCTGACCACCGCGGCCGCCGGGCTGCACGACGCGCAGCTCATCGCGACGCTGGCCCGTAAACAAGACGAAGTCGACTCGATGATCACGGCGATGGCCCAGCTGTTCGTGCACGGCCACGACCTGGACATCCGGACCCTGTTCAGCCGGGCGCAGGGGCCGTCGGATTACGCGGACATCCCGCCGACCCGGTTCAAGCGCAAAGAGCATTGGCTGGACGCGCGGTTCACCGGCGACGCGTCGGGCGTGCTCCCGGGCTCGCATGTGGCGCTGCCCGACGGCCGGCACGTCTGGGAGTTCGCGCCGCGCGGCGACACCGACCTGGCCGCGTTGGTGAAAGCCGCGGCCGCCCAGGTGCTTCCGGATGCCACGCTGACGGCGTCCGAGCAGCGGGCGGTGCCCGGCGAAGGTGCCCGGCTGGTGACCACACTGACCCGGCACCCCGGCGGTGCGGCTGTGCAGGTGCACGCCCGCGTCGACGAGTCGTTCACCCTGTCTACGACGCGCTGGTGAGCCGGGGCGGGGCCGCGGCGGTGCTGCCCGCCGCGGTCGGCGCCGGGACCGCCGTTGCGGCGCCGGTGCAGGCCGCCGCCGCGCCGACACCCGTGGAGGACGCACCGGACGCGGAGATCCTGCACGACAACCTGACTCAGGGTGTGGCGATGGGGGCCAGCTTCGCCAAGTGGTCGCCGGACTCCGGGGAGACCGTCGCGCAGCGGCTGGGCACCATCGTCGGCGCGGCGATGGGGTACGAGCCCGAGGACCTGCCGTGGGAGGTCCCGCTGATCGAGCTCGGCCTGGACTCGCTGATGGCGGTGCGCATCAAAAACCGCGTCGAGTATGACTTCGACCTGCCGCCGATCCAGCTGACCGCGGTGCGCGACGCGAACCTGTACAACGTGGAGGAGCTGATCAAGTACGCGGTCGAGCACCGCGACGAGGTCGAGGCGATGCACGAGCACCAAAAGACGCAGACCGCGGAGGAGATCGCGGCCGAGCAGGCGGCGATGCTCTCGGGGGCCACGCCGAACACGGTGCTGACCGCGCCGGCGCCGGACCCGCAGGCCGCCGCCACCCGGTTGTTGACCCGGGCGCTGCAGATCGGCTTGGAGAAAGACGACGTGGACTGGCTGCACAACTCGGCGGTCAAGGCGCAGATGAAGCGGATGGACCCGTCGTTCAGCGAAAAATCGTTGGGGTTCAAGTCATTCAGCGATTTCCTGCGGTCCCGCTCGGATCTGGTGGAGCTCGACGAGAGCTCGACGACCCGGATGGTGCGGCTGCGATGACGTACTCGCTGCTGGCCCGCGACCCCAAGACCGGCGCCCTGGGCGTGGCCACCCAGTCGCACTACCTGGCGGTCGGGGCGATGGTGACGTGGGGCGAAGCCGGTGTGGGAGTGGTAGCGACGCAGGCGATCACCGACCGCTCCTACGGCCCGCGCGGGTTAAACCTGATGCGGCAAGGCATCCCGGCCGAGGAGGCGCTGGCCCGGCTGCTTCAGGCCGACCCGGACCGCGAGCTCCGCCAGATCGGCTACCTCGACGCGGCCGGCGGATTCGGGCTGCACACCGGGGCACGCTGTGTGGCCGCGGCCGGGATGGCCAGCGACGGTCATGTCGCGGTGCTGGGCAACATCTTGGACAACGATGCGGTGCTCGACGCGGCGCTGCACGGGTTCCAGCAGGCCGACGGCGATCTCGCGGCCCGGCTGCTGGCCGGGCTGCGCGGCGCCGAACACGCCGGCGGCGCCTGCGCGGCCAGCAGTCGGCCGCGCTGCTGGTCGCGATCGGCACCGCAGCGATGGACCCGTGGACCGGGGTGCTGCGTGACCTGCGGGTCGACGACCACCCCGATCCCATCGACGAATTGGCCCCGCATCCTGAGCCTGCACGGGGCGTTCGACGAACTGTCGCGGGTGGCGTTCGAGCCGGCCGGGCCGGTGCTGGGCCGCATCGGCTGGTACGTCGAGTCGATGTTGTCGCCGTGGCTGCACCGCCGCAACCAATACGTGACGGTGTCGCTGCCGTCGGCGCGAGACCTGGTCGAGCTGGGTGTGGACGGTCAGCGAATCGCGGTGGTGCGCAACGGTCTTGACGAAGCGCCCGCGCAGACACTGTCGGTTGAACGGGCCGCCGACCCGCGGGTGGTGGTGCTGTCCCGGCTGGTGCCGCACAAGCAGATCGAGGATGCCCTGGAGGCGGTGGCGGCGCTGCGGTCGACGGTGCCTGGCCTGCACCTCGACATCGTCGGCGATGGGTGGTGGCACCAGCGTCTGGTCGACCATGCGGCGCTGCTCGGCATCACCGACGCAGTGACTTTCCACGGACACGTCGACGACGCGGCCAAACATGAAGTGGTGCAGCGATCGTGGGTGCACGTGCTGCCCTCCCGCAAGGAGGGCTGGGGCCTGGCGGTGGTTGAGGCGGCCCAACACGGCGTGCCGACCATCGGCTACCGGTCCTCGGGCGGGCTGGCCGACTCCATCGTGGACGGGGTCACCGGAATGCTGGTCGACGACCGTGAGGAACTGGTGGGCCGGCTGGAGCAACTGTTGGCCGACCCGGTGCTGCGCGACCAACTCGGCGCCAAGGCGCAGGCCCGCAGCGCCGAATTCTCCTGGCGTCAAAGCGGCGACGCGATGCGTGAGGTGCTGCGGGCGGTCCGCAATGGGCACTACGTCAGCGGCGTGGTGTAACGGCGGGGGTTTTACCACCACTGCGGCCACGACAAGTGCGCGTCATCGACGTCGAGCAGGTAGAACATCTGGTGCCGCCCGCGGTACACCGTCACCGCGGCGCCGACGTGGTGGCGGCGGGCGAACGCCGCGGCGATGTCGGTCTCGTCGGAGCTGAACCGGTAGGCGCGGCGCAGCCACCGCGGGGTGGGGTGGTCGGCATCGTCGAACTGGACGGTCAGCGTCACCCAGGGGTCAATGCGCCGGTTGGGCCGCGGCCGCAGCGATTCGCGGCAGTCGACGACTTTGCCGTGCAACGGCGTGCCGTGGCGGCGGATTCGAGCGCGGTGCGCGCGACTCAGGCGTCGATTGAGCCGAACGCAGACCACGATGGCCGCGGCCGCGCCGACAAAACCCAATACCGGTCCGACGCCGATCAAACCCAGCAGGATCCCCGCCCCCAGGCCGAGGGAGCCCGCCACGCACACCGCGATCATCACGCCGAGCACGGCGGCGGTGCGGATCAGTAGCGACTCGGCGCGCCCGGCCTTGGGCAGCCGCGGGCGGCGATGCGTACGTTCCTCGTCGGGGTCCCACCCCGACGGGTCGCCCCGGACCACGGCCACCGACCGGCGTGCGCCGCGTGCGGCCAGCCCCAGCCCGGATAGTCCCAGGCCGAGCTTGACGATCACCCCGAACAGGGCGGTCACGGCCGGATTGCGCGCCCAGACCTCGCTATCGCGCGACGACAATGCCCAGTAGTCACCATCGGTGCAGGAGTTGGCGCCGATGACCTGAACCCGGTGGACCTGCTTGCGCTCTGCGCGAGTGATCCCCGGCATCATGTATCCGTCGAACGTGCGGACCGGGATCGGCGCGCCGGCCGGCAACACCCACCCCATGCAGGCAAAACCCCGCGAACCGGCGCGGACGGTTTCGGTGCCGCGGACCGCGACACGATCACCGGCGGCGTGCGACCAGATCAACAGCGGGGGAATGACGAGCGCTGTCATGGCCAGCGCGAGGGCACCGCCGAACAGCGTCCCGAAGACCGAGCCACCCAGCCGCCGCCACCGCTGCCGCGGCCACGCCGCCGCCCGGTCAGGTGAGGCGGTCACCGCGACCCCCGGCAATGCTCATTGCTGTCACTGTGGCATAGCGCCGGCCGACAAGTGGCCCTCGACGCCTTACCTACTCTGGAGTAAGCTACTGACGCGTAAGCTACTCGAGCGTAAGGTACGGGAGGGCGTGTTCAGCAACGTGGCACTGTTGTGGGCGCCGAAGTCAGTCTGACGGTCTCGTGCGTCGTTCCGCAGGCGGTTGTTCGCATACCAGTGATTTCCATACAACCGATATGAATGGCCGCTCCGCGGGCTGCGCATGAGACCGCCGCCGGTATCGCTGAGTTGCAGGAATCACCGAAAGGGGTCCGATTGTATGGGCACAAAACAACCATGCGGTTGCCGATTTTGATCTGGCCGTATGGTCGTCGTGAAAGACGTGTAAGTAGATAGCTCGGACTTTCAGATCGATGCCGCAAACAAACGAGAGCCACGCGCTAAACAGGCAGGCGCTTCCTTTGACGCATGCGTACGGTAACTCGGGCCAGTTGTCGGCATTTGCGGTGGAGGAGTGGGTACGGCAAAGTAGCTCCCTGCCGGTCGAGAATGTGCCGGTGGCGTCGATTCGCAATTCGTACACCCCGAGGAAGAGCAAGACAAACGAGCACCATGTCAAGATCCTGGCGCAATCACCGTTGCCCTTGCCTCCGATAGTGATCCATCGGACCTCGATGCGGGTGATCGACGGTGTGCATCGGCTACGGGCAACCGAATTGCGCGGCGACAGCACGATACCGGCGAGGTTTTTCGAGGGTAATAACGCTGAAGCTTTTGCGCTCGCCGTACATCTGAATGTCAGCCACGGCCTGCCGCTGACCCTTGCTGAGCGAAAGGCCGCTGCGCGACGAATTGTACGAGCCCACCCCCAGTGGTCCGATCGGTCCATTGCGCTGATCGCCGGAGTGTCGAACAAAACTGTAGGCAAATTGCGAGAGTGTGCAACTGAGGAAATTTCCCAGTTGGGTCACCGGCTCGGGCGCGACGGAAAGATCCGACCGGCTAGTCCGGTTAATGGACGGCGACGTGCCGCGGAATTTTTGTCGATCAATCCCCGCGCATCGCTGCGGGAGATAGCGCGGGAAGCGGGCGTCTCCGTCACCACTGCGCGCGATGTGCGGCGGCGTATCGACAACGGCGAGAACCCCCTGCCCGATAATCTCGCAAAAAATTCGAGTCACCGCTCTGAACATGGGGACAACCCCACAAACGCCACCGCGGATCGACCTCTTGGCGGCGTGCGCGGTGTGCCGAGCGCCGGCGCGAGTGCGTCAGCAGGAGCCCAGGGGCACGATCTCCTGCAGCGACTGAGAAAAGATCCCTCAATCAGATGCTCCGAGAGGGGACGCGCGCTGCTGCGGTTGCTGTCCACCGTCGTCGTTACGATTAGCACCTTTAACGAGTTGGCGGAAGCTATTCCGATCCACTGCTCGGGCACCATCGCTGAAATCGCAAGAAAGCACGCTCGTGCCTGGCAAGAAATCGCGGACAAGTTCGATGTTCCGTAACGGTGAACGAACGCCTGCGAAGCTCGCTGAAGTGGACGGTTCCGGAGAGCTACGCGCGGTGCCCCCCGGACAGGGCGGATCAGAGCCCGGCCATCCCGACCGCGACGAAGACGCAGCCCAGCGCGGCTAACAGGGTCGCGACTTCACCGCGTCGCCGCGCGCGAATCCAGGTGTGCAGCGCCGCGACCCACCTGGCCGTCGCTGCGGGCGCCAGAAGATAGGCCAGCAATGGAATCTCTATCAGCGCGAACGCCACGATGTTGAAGATCAACAACACCGCCACCTGCGTCAAGGCTGCCGCGCCGGAGGCCAGGATGATCGCCAGCGCGGCCAGATAGTCGACCGACGGCAAGGCGATGCCGAGACCGGCGATTCCCGCGACCGCCACCGACTCCCCGTTCAGCAGTCGCCTGCCCGGCATCGCCAGTTTCGCCGGGCCCGCCCCCAACCGTCCGCGGATGTCGATGGCGACCAGCACCGCGACCGTGAGCGCCAGGAACCCGATCAGGATCTGCACTTTGGGCACCGTGACATGGCTCGACCCGAGCAGGGCGCGTCGGAAGACAAACAAGACGACCAGACCCACCGTCATTCCCATGGCGAAACCACCACACAAAAACGCGAGCAGTTGCAGCGCGGGCCGGGGCCGGTTCAGCATGAGCACGGTCATGCCGATGCGGAACGGCTCGATGCTGACGGCTAGGGCCATGACCAGGACGGTGACCAGCATGTCTGGTTCTGGGTGCGCCCAGCGGGCGGCTCAGGCGTCCAGCCGGCTGAATTGGTCCTGGCGGTACTGCTCGACGCAGGCGGCGCGCCGAATCTTGCCGCTCGTCGTGATGGGGATCGACCCGGGCGGCACCAGAACGAGGTCCCCGACATTCAAGCCGTGGGCATTGGAGATCGCGGAGGTGACGTCGCTTTTGACGTCGGCGAGCCAGTGCAGCACCTCCCCGTCGGGGTCGTCGCGCTTTTTGAGCTCAATGATCGTGACCAGCTGTTCGGTGCTGTTCAGCGGCAGCGATATCGCCGCGACCCGACCACGGGTGATCTCTTGAACCGTCGCCTCGATGTCCTCGGGGTAGTGATTACGTCCCCGGATGATCAGCAGGTCCTTGATCCGGCCGACGATGAACAGCTCGCCCTCGGAGACGAAACCCAGGTCGCCCGTTCTCAGCCACTGCCCCTCGGGCGTGCCGGGCGATGGGTCGACCAGCGTGGCGCCGAAGCAGCCCTGCTCCTCCGGCGGTTTGCCCCAGTAACCCTCGGCGACGTTGTCGCCGCGGACCCAGATCTCGCCGACCACGTCTGGCGGGCACTCGCGGTGGGTGTCGGTGTCGACGATCCGCAGCGTGGGTGATTGCGGCACCCGGTATTTGACCAGCGCCGTTCCGGCGCCCGCCGCGCACCGCTGAACGCGGCCCGCGGACAGTTCGTCGAGATCGAAGTGACCCGCCGGGTCTGATTCGTTCCAGGTGCCCGTCGCGACAAAGACGGTGGCCTCCGCCAAACCATAGGACGGGCGGAGCATGTGGTCCTGAAGGTTGAAGTGCGCAAACCGATCGACGAAGCGGTGCAAGGTGGCCGGCTCGACACGCTCGGCACCGTTGATGATGCCCAGCACCCCGCCCAGGTCGAGCCCGGCCAGGTCAGCGTCGCTGGTTTTCCGAGCGGCCAGGTCAAAGGCGAAGTTCGGCGCCGACGACCACGCACACGAATTTTCGGCCAGCGCACGCATCCACCTGGCCGGCCTTTCCAAGAACGAAACCGGACTTGTCAGTTCGGCGCGAAAGCCGCTGAGGATGGGTGCGCAGACCCCCAGCATCAGCCCCATGTCGTGGTAGAAGGGCAACCACGACACGATCGTGGTGTCCGAGGGGATTTTGGCCTCCGCGGAGAAGCCGCGCATCAGCTGCTCGAAATTCACCGTGAGGTTGCGGTGCGACATCATGACGCCGGTGGGCAGCCGGGTCGACCCCGAGCTGTACTGCAAATACGCGATGCCCGGCGACTCAGCCGGCGCAACGCTGGGTTCGCCTTCGACGTCGAGGTTCAACGAATCGACTTCGACGATCTTCGGCGCGGTGTCCATCGGTGATTGATCGACATAGTCCCCCACGTCGGCCGCCACCGCGGACGTGGTGAGCACAACCGAGGGCGCGGTGTCGGCAAACACCGCACCGACCCGCTCATGACTGGAGCCGCGGTGCGGCAACGGCAGCGGGACTGCGATAAGCCCCGCCTGGATGGATCCCAGGAACGCCACGATGTAATCCAGGCTCTGCGGCGCCAGGATGACCGCGCGGTCGCCCACCGACGCCTGCAGGCGGATCTCGCGCGCCATATTCAGGGTGCGGCGGGACAGCTGGGACCAGGTGAGGCTCTCGGGAACGCCCGCCCAGTCGTTCTCGTAGTTGGTAAACGTGAACGCGACATCATGGGGTCGCAGGCTGGCACGCCCGTGCAGCATGGAGAGGATCGATGACTGGGGCATAGGCGTCACATTACGTCCGCACTAACTAGTCGAATTTGTGGGCTGGAAAATCAGTGGTCGGGTTCGCCGGTGTGCGACAACACGGACGTTGCGCCGCTGAGGATCTGTGAGACCGGGTCAGCGCCACCGCCGAACGTCGCCTGGTTGGCCGGCGCCGTGACCTCCGCGGGGTCGAAGCCGTGCACCGGGTCTACCTGAACCGGCGCGGTCGACGGGTCGTCGTTTCGGGAGTAGCCCGCATCCACCCGTGGGGTCAGGATCGCGTCGAGCTTGTTCAAGGTGTCTTCGTCAATCCCGACGTACTTCAACGGCATGACGAGCGGAAGGTGCTTTTCCGGGACCATGATCGTCGTATCTTTGGCGCCACGGGAGTTGATCGTGGTTCTGATGTTCTGCGGCGGCACCATGCTCGGGTTGGTGAAGGCCACCGCGGTGTGGCCGGTGGCCAGGCCCATCAGCGTGTTGGCGAGCGCAAACAGGTTGTCCGGCCGGTCGGGGAAGTCGGCGATCGAGTCGTAGGCCGCCACGAACCGATAGGTGTCGTACTGGCTTTCGTACGGCGCCGGCATGGTGTAGTCGAGGGCGGGAACAACGCTGCCGACCGGGAACATGGCGGTCAGGAAGCTCTCACCGAAGGCGTGACGCCCGATCGGGTCGCCGAAGGTGGCGAAGTTCAGCGTGTGCGGCGGGGGAGCGGTCGGGTCATTGGCCAGCCGGGCCTGCTCGCCGTCGACGACGAAGCCACCCTCGGACAAGCCGATCGCCGTACCGGGGCGACCGGTGGTGCGGAACGCCGTATCGAGGTTGTCGATTCCCTCGTCGACCGACTCGCCGACGCTGGGGCCGTCCAAACCCAGGCCGGGGAGCAGTTCTTCGCCGATCTTGCCGATGCCCGGGAAGAGTCGTTCCAGAACGTGGCCCTGGACCTGGCCGGCCGGGTAGCGGACGATTTGTCGTTGCTGCCCGGGGAACCATTGGGCTCCCTCCTGGCGGATGTACTCGTCGTAGGGAATGCCCAAGACGTGAGCCCCGCCGAGGGCGTATCCGGTCTGGTCGCCCGGCGCACCGGGGGTCGGTGGCCCGCCGATGGCCGTGTCATCGGCCACGCTGACCCCGACGCCAAAGTATCCGGTGGCGCTGACGGTGACCAGCGCGGTAACTCCGGCGAGTAGTTTCTTCATTCCTACTCCTGACCGCTCGGCTTCGTTTCGTAGTCTCACATACATCATCAGTGCGCGCTAACCCTCTCCGGCCGCCGACCGCGCCAGCGGCCGTCGCGAATCCAGTCGTGACGGCCACCAGGCCGCCCGCCCCACCAGGGCAGCAATGGCGGGCACCGTCACGGTGCGAACCAAGAAGGTATCCAGCAAGATTCCCACCCCGATCACGAAACCGCCCTGCACCACGGTGCCGATGCTGGAGAACAACAGACCAGACATCGAGGCAGCGAAGATCAGACCCGCCGCGGTGATCACACCGCCGGTCGAACTCAAGGTGCGAATAACGCCGTAACGCACGCTATGCGGCGACTCGTCACGCATTCGTGAGACGAGCAGCATGTTGTAGTCGGCGCCCACCGCGACCAACACCACGAATGCTAGCGGCGGCACACTCCAGTGCAATTGTTGGCCGAGAAGGAATTGAAATACCAGCACGCCGATGCCCACCGCCGACAGGTACGAAATCACCACGGACGCCACGAGGTACAGCGGCGCGACGATCGCGCGCAGCAGTGCGATCAAGGTCAGTAACACGACGATGAGGGTCGCGGCGATGATGAACCGGATGTCGTGTCCGTAGTAGTCGCGGGTGTCCCGCAGGCTGACGGTGTACCCCGCCATCGATATCTTGGCGTCCGCCAACGCGGTATTCGGTTGAGCTGCCCGAGCGGTCTCACCGATGGCGTTGACCTGATCCATGGCTTCGCTGCTGAACGGATTGAGTTTGGTTTGCACCAGGTAACGCGCCGAATGGCCGTCCGGCGAAATGAATACCTTGGCGGCCTTCGTGAACTCGTCTAAGTGCAGCACCTGGGCCGGGACATTGAACCCGGCCATTCCCGGTTGTGCCGCGTCATGTTTCAGCGACAACAAAAACGCCGACGCCTGATCAAGCCCGGCACCCATCTGTTTGACCTGGTCGACGAGCTGTGCCACCGCGTCGGCGACTTGCCGGCTCCCGCCGGCGACCTTGTTCGCGCCATCTTGCATGCTGCCCAGGTTGGCCTGCAGGCCGCCGGGCTGGTCCATGCCCATCGAATGCATCACCTGGGTGAGGTTGCTCAGTGCACCACGCACCCGCTGTATCGATGCGTTCAGGGACTTCTTGTCCGGGATTGCCTGCAGTTGCCCGGCCAGCTCGCTGATCGCGTCGAGGTCTTCCTGATCGCGCCCACCGGTGAGCCGTTCGAACGCGCCGCGGGTGGCGCTGCAGGATTCATCGAGATCGCAGACCGGGTTGCCCTGCAGCGCCGTCAACACCGGGCCGATCCAGGCGAACAGGTTCTTGCCGGCGGTAAAGTTCCAGCCCATCGCATTGCTGAGCGAGTTGACGTGGTCGACGAGCTTGGCTGCGGTGTCGACCTCCTTGACCAAGGTGTCGCCGCTCTGCTGGTTTTTCACCGAGGAGAAGGAGTCGGCCAAGTTTTGGACGCTGGCGGCGAGCTGGGTGACTTGGCCGCGCACGTGGCTGAGGTTGTCGGCCAGTGTGCCGGCCCCTTCGGTGAGCCGGTTGAGGTCCGAGGTGTGGTCGTTGATCAGGCTGGATCCGTCGGCCAGGAACGTGCCGATGCGCCCGCCTGATAGGTGGCCTTGAATTCTTCGGGCACGGCTCCGGTGGGACGAGTGATGCCGCTGACCGCGGCGATATTCGGCAGTTGGCTCACTCGGTGTGCCATTTGTTCCAGGTCGGCCAGGGCCTGCGGCGTGCGCAAATCATGCGGCGATTGGACGAGGATGTACTCCGGAATCGACTGATTGACCGGGAAGTGCCGATCCAGCGCGGCATATCCGAGGGAACTCGGCGCAGAAGACGGCAGGGCCTTGCGATCGTCGTAGTTATAGCGCACAAACCCGGCGCAGCTGGCCAGGGCGATCAAGACCAGCACACTGGCAAGCAGATGAACCTTCGGCCGGCGCACAATGCGGATGCCCGAACGCCGCCAGAACCGCGCGGTCAACTCCCGTCGGGGCTTGACCCAGCCCCGTGGCCCGGCGATCGCCAGAATCGCCGGCAGCAACGTCACGGCGGCCAGGAATGCCACGCCGATCCCGATCGCCGACGACGTTCCGACCGTCTTGAACACGCCCATTCGGGCGAAGCTGATGACCAGAAAAGTGATTCCGACGGTGGCCGCGGATGCGGCGATCACTTTTCCGATCGAGCCCATTGCCCCCTTGACCGCCTGATCGAAATCCGCTCCCGACCGCAAATGGTCGTGATACCGACTTATCAGAAAGACCGCGTAATCGGTTCCGGCACCCGCCATTATCGCGCTAAGAAATACGATGGACTGATTCGAGACCCCCGAGCCGGTCACCTGGGAGAATCCGGCCACCGCCGCCTGGGCGATCACCAGGGAGAGCCCGATCGTGAGTAACGGCAGCAGCATGGTGACCACGCTGCGGTAAATCACCAGCAGGACGATCAGCACCATAACGCCGATCGCCAGCTCAATGGGCATCCGATCCCGGTCGCCCGCGACGGTGAGGTCGGCGACGGTGGCCGCCGGACCGGTGAGGTTTGCCGTCAGGGGCGTGCCGTCCACGGCGTGGTTGACGATGTCGCCGATTCGGGTGAATGCGTCATAGGACCGTGGCGTGCCCAACTCGCCGGCCACGCCGACCGGCAGCACCCAGGACTTGTTGTCCTTGCTGGTCACGACCGAACGCAGCGGGGGCGTGCCGATGAAATCCTGCAACATCAACACATCTCGGGTGTCCGCGCGCAGCTCGTCCACAATTTTGCGATAAGCGGCTTCATCGGCGGGGCCCAGCCCCTTGTCATCGGTCAGGACCACCAGCAGCAGGTTTTCCGAGCCCGACTCGTGAAACGCCTCGGTCATCTTTCGGGCGGCCACGCTCGATGGCGCGTCGCTGGGCAAGATCGCGAGCGGATGCCGCTGGGACATCTCGTTGAGCGAGGGGACCGACAGGGGTAGCGCGACTGCGATCGCCACCCAGACCCCGACGACGACCCAGGGCCACCGCACCACAAATCGGCTAGCGTCGCATATTGCCCTCACCCCGGTCGGCGCAGCCGCGTGCACCCGCCAGCGACACCGGCTGACGCTGCAGTCAAACTGCGCAATTTCGTTGGAAATCGCGCGTTTCGGAATGGCGCAAGCCACGGAATCGCTCGACACTACGCGACGCGTCCCCAATGCCCGCTATCGGCGACCCGCATGCACACGGACCGCATCGCCTCCATGTAGCGGGTCACTGATTTCTCAGCGACCGGGTTGTCGGGATGCATGATCGCCATGACCGTGCCCTCGCCGTACCGGAAGATATAGATGGTCAGCTGATACGAGTACCGGCCGTCCGGATAGATCCCGATATTGTTCGCCAGGCCCATGTCGGCGGCCGCAAGAATCGCGTTGAGCGGAGCGGCGCCGCCATGCAAGAAGTTCGACACCGGAAAGTTTGGCTGTGGCCAGTTCAACCACGGCGCCAATTCCAGTACGCGGTAATACGGCACCTTCGCCATGTCCAGACCGGAATCGAAAGAGGTCTGTGCGGCCCATGCGGCCTCGGCGAAGGACGTCGCCGCGATAGGGACGGTGATCGGGATTAAGCCGGTAAACCAGCCCTGCGTCATAAAATTGTCCGCGGCGGTGCGGGAATCCCTCGGGGTAAGCCCGTAATACGTGAGAGCACCGGTGAACTCGTGTTCCACCAGGGCGAGGCAGGCGAACAGGCCGCCGACAAACCGCGCGCCGGCCGCCGTGCAGGCTGATTCGAATCGCTCCGTCTGTGCTGGGTCCATCAGGACTTCGGAGGTCATGGCACTGCTGGTCGACTCCGACGGGTTACCCAGCGGCAGCGGAAATTCAGGAAAGCTTCCGTTGTTGTTTTCGGCGAAGTCAATCCATGCGCGTACCCCGGGCGAATCCACGGTCAACTCCGAGGTGTACTCGCGTTCGCGGACACAGAAATCGTCAAAGCTGCCGGCATCGGGCAGTGTAAGGGGCGCACCACCGCCGCTCAACGCCGAATACATGCCATTGGCTTCCAGCATCGTGGTGCCGATCAACGTCGCGTCCCCGTGGACATGATCCATGGCCGCAAAGAAGCTGAAGTGGTTCTCGCATTGGATGATCCCGAAGGTGAAACAACCCCACTCCAGCGGATTCGGGATGTCCACCACGTGGGCGCGTATTTCGTCGACCGTCATGGTGCCGTGATCGACCGGCGCGAACTCAATATCGGCCGGATCGGTGATGGCACGCCTGATGAACTCGCCATTGCCGGTGTCTTCGAACCAACTGCGGAACGTGTCATGCCGACGCAGGTAGGTGTTGAGGGCGTGGTTCATCGCGGGAACATCGCACTGCCCCGGGACGTCACAGGTAGCGATGATCTGCCGCGAAAAGCCCTGGCCCGCGGCGGTTTGCTCGTGGTAATTACGCAGATGTTGGTTCTGCATGTAGCTGATCGGCACGGAGCTGACCGGCGCTTGTCGGGCCTTCTCGGCCGCCGCGGTCGTCGGGTGCCAGGAGGTGACAGAGCCGGGGGTCAGTGTCCATTCATCGAGTGAGCCGACCGTAATTTTCCCGATGCGCAAAACTTCCCTCTCCTCGGCTTGACGGGCTCCCGACCCGGGGTCAGGATAACCTGCTTAGCGGTCACTGTCGCGGGGCATGTGTGGATGCACAGGCGCCAACTCGCGGATCCGGGGCCGGTGAAGATGGAGCGGCTCGGCGTGGGACGCGGGCCAACGGCCTTACCTGGCGATAGGTTCTCGGGCCGACGTGACCCTTGCAATACTGGCCGCCGGCGGGGATTCTGTTGGGCGACCGGGCCGCCTGCGGGGGAGCGAATCTGGACCGACCTAGGCAGGGAGGACAACGGCATGGCATCCATGCAGGACCTGAACGACTCGTCATCGGGCTTCGCGATCGTCGGCTACGCGGCGCGCTTTCCGGGTGCGGCCGATGCGGGTGAGTTTTGGGAAGTGCTCCGCGACGGGCGGGATGCGATATCCGAGGTGCCCGAGGACCGGTGGGACGCCGACGAATTCTTCGACCCGGAACCCGGCGCGCCCGGGAAGGTGGTCACCCGTCGGGCAGGTTTCGTCGATGACGTGACGGGGTTCGACGCGCCGTTCTTCGGGATGTCGACGCGCGAGGCCCGGTTATTGGACCCGCAGCATCGACTCCTGCTGGAGACAGCGTGGCGGGCGGTCGAGCATTCGGGCACCGCGCCAACGGCTTTGGCGAACACCAACACCGGCGTGTTCGTCGGTCTGGCCACCCACGACTACCTGGGCATGGCGTCCGGTGAGCTGACCTATCCCGAGATCGAAGCCTATATGGCAATCGGGACGTCGAACGCCGCCGCAGCGGGCCGGATCAGCTACCGGTTGGGGTTACAGGGCCCGGCGGTCGCGGTCGACACGGCGTGCAGCTCGTCGTTGGTGGCTATCCACCAGGCGTGCCAAGCGCTGCGCTTAGGGGAATGCGACCTGGCGCTGGCCGGCGGCGCGAACGTCCTGCTCACCCCGGCGACCATGATCACGTTCTCCAATGCCCACATGCTCGCGCCCGACGGCCGGTGCAAGACGTTCGACGCGGCCGCCGACGGCTATGTGCGTGGCGAGGGGTGCGGCGTTATTGTCGTCAAGCGGCTTGAGGATGCGATCCGCGACGGCGATCGGATTCGGGCGGTCATCCGGGGCAGCGCGATCAATCAGGACGGCGCATCGGGTGGCTTAACGGTACCGAACGGCGTTGCTCAACAACGGGTTATCGCCGACGCACTGAAGCGGGCCGGTCTCGCGCCCAGCGACGTCGGATACCTAGAGGCGCACGGGACCGGGACCTCGCTGGGTGACCCGATCGAGGCCCAGGCCGCGGGTGCGGTGCTCGGCGCGGGACGCGACCCGAGCCAGCCGCTATTGATCGGCTCGGCGAAGACCAACATCGGGCACCTGGAAGCCGCCGCGGGGATCGCCGGTGTCATCAAGGTCATCCTGGCGCTGGAGAACGAGTTGCTGCCGCAACACCTGCACTTCCAGAACCCGTCGCCGCACATTCCCTGGGACCGACTTGCGGTGCAGGTCGTGCAGGAGGCCACGCCCTGGGAACGCAATGGCCGGCCCCGTATCGCGGGAGTCAGCTCGTTCGGGTTCGCCGGGACCAACGCGCACGTCATCCTGGAGGAAGCACCTGTTCCAGCGGGTCAGCCCGCTGTGTTGCCACGCCCGGCGGCGGCACCCGCGGACCGACGGTTCAACATTCTTCCGCTCTCGGCGCGCACGCCCGCCGCATTGGTGCAGATCGCCGATCAATACCGCACCTGGCTCAACGCGCACCCGGAGGCCACGCTGGACGACGTGTGCTTTACCGCCGGGGCGGGGCGAGCCCACTTCGAACACCGGGCCGCGCTGGTAGTCAATTCCAAGGAATCTGCCAGCGAATTGCTAGGCGCGCTCGCCGACGACCGCCCGGCACCCGGCCTGGTGCGCGGAGTATCCGATGACACGCCGAAAACGGCGTGGCTGTTCACCGGTCAAGGCAGTCAATACCCGGGCATGGCCCGCGAACTCTTCGACACCGAACCGGTGTTCGCCGAGACGCTGACCCGCTGCGCGGAAGTGGTCGCTGACGTGCTCGAACGTCCACTGTTGGACGTCATTTTCGATACCGATGGCCCCAATAGCGAAGAGACGCTGCGGCAGACCTCTTACGCCCAGCCCGCCTTGTTCGCGGTGGAGATGGGCCTGGCCCGCCTCTGGCAGTCATGGGGCTTCGACCCCGATGTGGTGCTCGGCCACAGCGTCGGCCAGTATTCGGCGGCCTGCGTCGCGGGCGTGTTCAGCCTCGAAGACGGCGCGCGGCTGATGGCCGAGCGCGGACGTCTATTCGGCAGCTTGCCCGCCGGCGGTCGGATGGTCGCCGCGTTTGCCGCAGCCGAGCGTGTCGAGGCCCTGACCGACGAGTTCCCAACGCTGTCAGTCGCTGCCTACAACGGGGCTAACACCGTACTGTCGGGACCCGCACAGGATCTGGACCAGGCGGTGGCCCGGTTGACAGCCGACGGCGTCCGGTGCGACCGGCTGGACACCAGCCACGCCTTCCATTCGGCGCTGCTGGATCCGATCCTCGACGAGTTCGAGTCGTACGCGGACCAGTTCACCTACAGCTCGCCGCAACGGATTTTGGTGTGCAACCGCACCGGTTCCGCGATCGGGCGGAGCGTGAAACTGGATGGCAACTACTGGCGTCGCCACGCGCGCCAGCCGGTGGAATTCGCCAAGAGCGTGCGGACGCTGGCCGACCTGGGCTGCAAGGTGCTGCTGGAGATCGGCCCGCAACCGGTGCTGACCGCCGCGGCCCTGCGGGCCTGGCCGGACCCGGCGACGGCACCGCGGGCGATCGCATCATTGCGCCGCAACACCGCCGACCACCGCCAGATCACCGAAGCCCTTGCCGACGCTTACGTTTTGGGCCACCTGCCGGACTTCGGCGCCGTCCGACCTGGGCACGTGCAAAAGCTTGACCTGCCCACCTATCCGTTCGAGCATCGCCAGTACTGGTTCCGAGACAACCGGGAACGCCCCAACCAACAACAACACCTCGGCGCGAGCTCCGAAGCCGTCCGTCTGCTTGAGGACGGCCGGATCGAGGAACTCGCGGCCCTGCTGGACGGTTCCGGCGGCGACCAGCAGACCCTCAATGTGCTGACAAAGCTTGCCGCACAACACAACCAGCAGCGCAAGACGAAGTCGATCGCGGATGCGCGCTACGAGTTCCGCTGGGAGAAATCCGCCAGCTCGGAGGCGGACGGCGGCGAGGGATCTGGCTGGCTGCTCATCGGCGATGACGCCGACGCGCTGCAGCCTCTGGTAGACGCGCTGACCGCACGCGGGCATCGGCATCGGATCCACGGGTTGCCGACGTCCGACGCGGAAGAGGAACAGCTCGAGGCCGCGCTACGCGCGGCGGCCGCAGAAGAACCGGCGTTGCGCATTCTGCACGTCGCGGCGCTCGACTCCGATGCGGCATCGTCGACGGACGCGCTGGCGCGGATGCAGCGGCGGGTTCTAGGTGGAACACGGCGGGTCTTCCGTGCCGCGGCGGCCGCGGAACTGCGCACACCCATCTGGCTGGTGACCCGCGGCGCACAACGCGTCATCGACACCGACACCGTGTCACCGGAGCAGAGCTGCCTGTGGGGATTCGGCCGGGCCGCCTCGCTGGAGCACCCGCAAGTGTGGGGCGGACTGGCGGATCTGGCGCACGGTACCGCCGACGAATGGTCCCGGTTGATCAACCAGGTGGCGGCCGAACCGCGCCGCGAAGACCAAGTCGCGCTGCGGGATCAAGCGGTCTACGTGCCCCGGCTGGTGCGCCGCGTCGAGCCGGCCAGCGCCACGCCGCTGGCGTTGCGTGATGACGCAACGTATTTGGTGACCGGAGGGCTGGGTTCGCTCGGGCTGGAAATCGCCGGGTACCTGGCCGCGCACGGCGCCCGCCAGCTGGTGCTCACCAGCCGACGCGCGCCCAGCGAGGCCGCCCAGCGTCGCATTGACGCGTTACGCGATCAGCACGGTTGCGACGTCCGGGTCGTGGCGGCCGATGTCGCCGACGCGGACGACGTCGCGCGCCTGTTGGCCACCGTGCGGTCCGAACTGCCGCCGTTGGCCGGTATCGTCCACGCCGCCGGCGAGATCGGCACCACCCCGCTGAGCACCCTCGACGACGCCGAAGTGGATCGGGTGTTCGCCGGGAAGGTGTGGGGTGCTTGGCATTTGAGCGAAGCGGCGGCGGAGCTGCAGCTGGACTTCTTCCTCAGCACCTCCTCGATCGCCTCGGTGTGGGGCGGATTCGGTCAGACCGCTTATGGCGCGGCCAACGCCTTCCTCGACGGGCTGGCCTGGCGGCTGCGCGAGCGCGGCGTCCCGGGGATCAGCGTCAACTTCGGTCCGTGGTCGGCGGGGATGGCCGACGCGGAGGCTCGGGCGCGGCTGGATCAGCGCGGGATCCGGACCTTGTCGCCGGCGGATGCGCTGGCGGGGATGGCCGATCTGATCGCCGCTTCCGCCCCACAGGGCGTGGTGGCCCGGATCGACTGGGCGCGCTTCCTGCCGCTGTACCAGCAAGCGGGCCGGCGCGCATTCCTGGCGGAGCTGGAAGGCGAGGTGCCCGGTACGGCGCCGGTGCCGACGGCATCCGGGAAGACCGAGCTGGTGGAGCGGCTCACCAACGCGCCGGTGCAGCAGCGCAAGAAGCTGTTGACGGATTACCTGCGCAACGCGGTCGCCGAGGTGACGCGTGTCGATTCCGCCGAGATCCGTGAGGACGCCGGATTCTTCGACCTCGGCATGGATTCGCTGATGGCCGTCGAATTGCGACGCCGCATCGAGCAAGGCGTCGGCAAAGAGATCCCGGCCACCCTGGCGATGGACTACCCCCGGCTGTCCGACGTGGTGGATTACCTACTCGGCGACGTGCTCGAACTCGGTGAGCAGGGATCCGCGAAGTCGCGGGCTCAACCGGCGGCAGCGGCAACGCGCACCGACGAGCCGATCGCCATCGTGGCGGTGTCGTGCCGGTTCCCGGGTGCCCCCAACCCGGAAGCGTTCTGGGAGGTGTTGTCCGGCGGCGTCGACGCGATCCGGGAAGTCCCGGAGGACCGCTTCGACATCGACGAGTTCTACGACCCGGACCCGGATACGGCGGGCAAGACCTACACCCGCTTCGGCGGATTCCTCGACGGAATCGACGGATTCGATCCGGAATTCTTCGGCATTTCTCCGCGCGAGGCCGTCTGGATCGAGCCACAGCAGCGGCTGATGCTCGAAACGGTGTGGGAGGCACTCGAGAGGGCCGGCTACTCGCCGGCGGAGTTGCGCGGCAGCCGAACCGGCATCTTCGCCGGGGTGGCCGCCAACGAATATGCCCACCTGCTGTCCGCCGAATCGATCGACAAGATCGAGCCCTACTTCATCACCGGCAACGCGCTCAACGCCATCTCCGGTCGGGTCGCCTTCGCGCTCGGGCTGGAAGGACCGGCGGTGGCGGTCGACACGGCGTGCAGTTCGTCGCTGGTAGCCGTCCATCAGGCCTGCCAGGCATTGCATTCCGGTGACTGCGATCTGGCGTTGGCCGGCGGTGTGAACGTCTTGCTGAGTCCGGTCACCGTGGTGGCGGCCTCCCGGGCGAGGATGCTGTCGCCCGTCGGACGATGCAAGACCTTCGACGCCTCGGCCGACGGCTATGTGCGCAGCGAGGGTTGCGGGATCTTGGTGCTCAAGCGGCTCAGCGATGCGGTGCGCGACGGCGACCGCGTTGCCGCGGTGATCCCGGGCAGCGCGGTCAACCAGGACGGCGCGTCCAGCGGTTTGACCGTGCCCAATGGTGGTGCACAGCAACGCCTTATCGGCACGGCGCTGGCCCGCGCCGGTTTCGCCGGCGGCGATGTGGACTACCTTGAAGCCCACGGGACGGGCACCCCGTTGGGTGACCCGATCGAGGTGCAGGCGGCCGCGGCCGCCTATGGCGCCGCCCGCGATGCGGACCGGCCGTTGCTGATGGGATCGGTGAAGACCAACATCGGTCACCTCGAGTCGGCGTCCGGGGCCGCCGGTCTGATCAAGGTCGTGTTGTCGCTGCAGCACGGGGTGCTGCCGCAGAGCCTGCACTTCGACAACCCGTCGCCGCATATCCCGTGGGATTCGCTGCCGGTGCAGGTGGTGGACAAGTCGACGCCGTGGCAGGCCAACGGCAGGCCGCGGCGCGCGGGCGTGAGTTCCTTCGGGTTCACCGGCACCAACGCACACGTGCTGATCGAGGAGGCGCCGGCGCAACCGGCGAGCCCCGACGAACCCGCCGCCGACGACGACGCGGCGGTGGTGGCGCCGGAGACGGACGGACGCGACGAGACGGTCAATGTGCTGGCGCTGTCGGGTCGGTCACCGGAGGCGCTGGTGGCGTTGGCGCAGCGGTACGGCTCCTGGCTGGACAACCAGCCCGAGGCCGACATCGCCGATGTGTGCCGCACCGCCGGGGTCGGGCGTTCGCATTTCGAACACCGGGCCGCGCTGGTCGTGGATTCGGTTCAAAGCGCCCGCGACGGCCTGGCCGAGTTGACCGAGAACCGGCTGCGCCCCGGCGTGGTGCGCGGCGAGTGCACCGACCGGCCGACGACGGCGTGGTTGTTCACCGGGCAGGGCAGCCAGCATCCGGGGATGGCGCGCGAGTTGTTCGACGCCGAACCGGTTTTCGCCGACACCGTGCGACGCTGCGCGGACGCGGTCGACGGGATCCTGGCGCGCCCGCTGCTGGAGGTGCTGTTCGCCACCGACCGCGAAACCGGCGGTGAGGCCGGTGAAACCCTCAAGCACACCTCGTTTGCGCAGCCGGCGCTGTTCGCCGTCGAGATGGGTCTGGCCCGGCTGTGGCAGTCGTGGGGCATCGAGCCCGATGTGGTGCTGGGGCACAGCGTCGGCCAGTACGCGGCCGCCTGCGTGGCCGGGGTCTTTAGCCTCGAGGACGGGGCACGGCTGATGGCCGAGCGCGGCCGGTTGTTCGGCAGCCTGCCCGACGGCGGCCGAATGGTGGCGGTGTTCACCGACCCCAAGCAGGTCGAGGAAGTCGCCACCGAATTCCCGCGGGTGTCGGTCGCGGCCTACAACGGCCCGAACACGGTGCTGTCGGGCCCCGGTGAAGACCTCGAACAGATCGTCGACCGATTTGGCAACGACGGAATCCGCTGCAGCTGGTTGGAAACCAGCCACGCCTTCCACTCCGAGTTGCTGGAGCCGGTGCTCGGCGAATTCGAGTCCTACGCGGCACGGATGCAGTTCGCCGCGCCGACGTTGCCGCTGGTCTGCAACCGCACCGGCACGGTGCTCACCGCGGACACCCCACTCGACGCGCAATATTGGCGTCGGCATTCCCGCCAGCCGGTGCAGTTCGCCGAAAGCGTGCGCACCGTGGCGGCGCTGGGCTGCTCGGTGCTGATGGAGATCGGTCCGCAACCGGTGTTGACCGGGGCCGCGGTGCAGGTGTGGCCGGAACATCTGGCCGCGCCGCGGGCGATCGTTTCGCTGCGCAAGGGCATCGGCGACCGGCGTCAGATCGCCGAAGCACTGGCCGCGGCCTACGTCAGCGGCCACCGGCCGAACTTCGCTGCACTGCATCGTCAGTCGCGCCGCAGACTGGAACTGCCCACCTATCCGTTCCAGCGTCGGCGGTTCTGGCCCAAGGCCTCCGCGATCACCGTTGACGGTCCGGCGACGTCCGGGCTGCTCGGCAGCGCCAAGGATCTGGCCTCCGGGGACTCGGTGTACACCAGCAGGCTGTCCGTCAGGTCGCAGCCGTGGCTTTCCGACCACGTCATCTATGGCACCGTCGTCGTACCGGGCGCGACGTATGCGGCGATGGCCCTGGCCGCCCTTGGACCGCCGGCCCGGGTCAAGGACGTCTTCTTCTACGAGCCGATCATCCTGCCGGAAAAGGATTCCCGCGAGGTGCAGCTGACGTTGCATCCGCTCGAGGACGGTGCGGGCTGGAAATTCCAGGTGCACAGCCGCCCCTATGGTGTTCGCGACGCTGATTGGTCGTTGAACGCCGACGGCACCGCGGTGTCCGGTGCCGACGACGAGGCGACACCCGAGCAGGCGGATCCCGTCGACGCGGCCATCGAGCGGATGGAGCGGATGCGTCCGCAGGAGCTGTTCGAGACCTTCGCGGACATGGAGCTGTCCTGGGGGCCGAACTGGTCCGGTTCGCTGAAGTCGCTGTGGCTCGGCGAAGGCGAGGCGATCGGCGACATCTCGGTCGGTGAAGAACTTTCCGAGCAGCTCGGGACCGAGCCGATGCATCCGGTCCTGATGGACCTGTGCACCGGGGTCGCCTTCCCGGCGTTCCCCGCGCTTCGTGCGGCCGAACAGGGCGTCAATGACCTGTTCCTGCCGCTGCGCTACGGGCAAGTGATGCTGGCCGAGAAGATGCCGCGCCGGTTCTACTGCCGTGCCAAGTGGCACGCCAGCGAACTCAACGCCGAAACTCAGGTCTTCGACCTCGATTTCGTCGACCGGGATGGCCGTCACTTGGGCGGAATCCGGGAGTTCACCGTCAAACGTGCGCCCCGAGAGGCCTTGCTGCGCGGGCTCGGTGGCGACGCCACTCGGCTGCTGTACACGCTTGGCTGGCACGAGGTGCCTATTGCCCCAACTAGCGAAGACGCCGGAACCCCCAGCGGTACATGGCTGGTCGCCGGATTCGGTGAACTGGCGGCCGCGCTGCCGGGCTGCATCCCGTGCGACCGGGCGAACGACTCCGAGCTGCTGGGCCAGCTGTTGGCCCAGGCGCACGAGCGCGGTATGCCGTTCACCGGCATCGTCTGGCGGAGCGCCGGGCGAAAGGCCGACGAGTCGACCGCAGAGCAGATCACCCGGCTGGAAGCCGAGATCGAAAACCTGCTGAGCGCCGTGCAGACCGCGCAGGCCGACAACTCGGTGAAACTGCCCGGCGGGCTGTGGATCGTCACCGAACGAGCGGTGGCGACCGAGTCCGGTGAGCCGGTCGACCCGGTGCAGGCGGCGTTGTGGGGACTCGGGCGCACAATCCTCAACGAGGAACCCGGGCTGCGCAGCAAGCTCATCGACCACGACGGTTCGCCGGAGGCGGTGAGGCTGCTGACCGGTCTACTCGCTGCGCCGATCGACGAACCGGAACTGGCTCTGCGCCAAGGAAAAGCGTTGGCATCCCGGTTGCTGCAGTGGTCGCGTAGTGGTCATCTCAACGTGCCGCGCGCCGACGATTACGCCCTGCTCCCCACCGAGCGCGGCGCGATCGACAACCTGCGTCTGACCGAGACCGACGTGCCGCCGCCCGACGAGGGCTATGTGCAGGTGCGGGTCGAAGCCGCGGGCCTCAACTTCCGCGATGTGCTCAACGTGTTGGGCCTCTATCCGGGTGACCCGGGCCCGGTCGGCGGCGACTTCGCCGGCACCGTCACCCAATTGGGCGAGGGCGTCACCGGACTGGCGGTCGGCCAGCGGGTCTACGGCACCATGCAGGGCGCTTTCGCCACCCGGTTCAACGTGCCGGCCCAGTTCCTGGCGCCGATCCCGGACGGGGTGAGCGCGGTTGAGGCAGCGACCATTCCGGCCGCGGCGCTCACGGTCCGGCTCTCGTTCGACTGGGCGAAGCTGAACCCCGGCGACAAGGTGCTCATCCACGCCGCTAGTGGTGGTGTCGGGTTGGCCGCCATCCAGATGGCGCAACGGCACGGTGCAGAGGTTTACGCGACGGCAAGCACCTTCAAGCGGGCGACGCTACGTAAGCTCGGTGTGAAGCATGTGTACGATTCGCGGACAACCGATTTCGCCGACCAGATCTTAGAGGATACCGGCGGCTCGGGTGTGGACGTAGTGCTCAACTCCCTGACCAGCGAAGGTTTCGTCGAGGCGACCGTCCGGGCCACCGCCAAGAACGGCCGTTTCGCCGAGATCGCCAAGCGCGACATCTGGACGCATGAGCAGATGGCCGAGGCCCGACCCGACATCGCCTACGAGATCGTCGCGTTGGACACGGTGATGTTCACCGAACCCGAGCGCATTCGCACCTTGCTCAGCGAGGTGTCGGACGGGTTGGCAAAGGGCGAGTGGACGCCGCTGCCCGCCGAGATCTACCCGCTGACGGAGGCCCGGACGGCGTTTCGCCGCATGCAGCAGGCGCGGCACATCGGCAAGATCGTCTGCCAGATGCCGAACCCGCTTGCGCCGCGCAGGGATCGGAGCTATCTGATCACCGGTGGTCTCGGTGCCATCGGTCTGCACACGGCGTCGTACCTGGCGCAGCTCGGGGCCGGTGACATCGTGCTGACCAGCCGGCGTGAGCCGGATGCGGAGGCACAACGTGCGATCGAGGAGATCGCCGAGCGCTACAAGTGCCGCGTCCACACCTTTGCGGCCGATGTCGGTGAGGAGCCGGAGGTCGAGAGGCTGCTCGAGCGTATCCGCGCGGAGTTGCCGCCGCTGGCGGGAGTGGCGCACCTGGCCGGTGTGCTCGACGACGCGTTGCTCAACCAGCAGGACCTGGACCGGTTCCGGACCACGTTGGCGCCCAAGGCGTTCGGTGCGTTCCACTTGGACCGGTTGACGCGGGACGACAAGCTGGACTTCTTCATCGTGTCCTCGTCGGTGTCCAGCTTGCTCGGATCCCCGGGCCAGGCCAACTACTCGACCGCCAACGCGTTGCTCGACGGTCTGATCGCGGACCGAAAGGCGCACGGCTTGCCGGCGACCGGGATCAACTTCGGTCCCTGGGGCGGCGGCGGTATGGCGTCGTCGGAGGCGGCCAGCGCCAATATCAGTGCGCAGGGTCTGCTTCCGCTGGATGCGTCGGGTGCACTGGGTGCGCTCGCCGAAGTGGTCGCCAACGGAACCGGGCAGGCAACGGTCCTCAAGGCCAACTGGGCGCGTGCGGCGAAGGTGCTGGGCAGTTCCCGTCCGCCGATGCTGGATCTGGTGCTGCCCAGTGCGATGACCGAGGTGGTCGACAGTGAGTTGCTCCGGCAACTGCAGGAGATCCCGGTGGCCCAGCGCGCCAGTTTCATCACCGAGTTCCTGCAGCGCGAAGTGCAGGGCTTCCTGCGGCTGGCGCAACCGCCCGCGGCAACCAGTCGGTTCCTGGACCTGGGCACGGACTCGCTGATGGCGGTCGAACTCCGCAACCGGCTGCACAGCCAGTTCGGTGGCGCGTTCACCATCAACGCCACCGCGGTGTTCGACTATCCGACCATCGGGGGGCTGGGTGAGTACCTGGCCAACCAGTTGCCGGATGCGGAGTCCGAATCGGCCGAGGCGCAGGGCGAGTCAGCGTCGGCCGAGGCGGAATCCGATGCGCCGTCCGACGAGGCGGAAGCCGTGGCGGCCGGCGAGCCGAGCTGATCGCGACCGCCTCCCGACACGACGGCGTGGTCGGTCGGGCGCGTAGCCGGTCCTGCGACGAGC